>CBFCYF010000001.1:0-63861 GCA_965602195.1 uncultured archaeon
TGATACCATAGCCTCCGAAGAATGCCAGCTCATTTACACCCTGCAGGATTAACCTCACCATCTCATCTCCCCTGTTGAATGAACCAGACTTCAAAACAAAATGCGTATTATCTGTTTCAGGTACTCCACTCTTAACGACCGGTTTGGCATTGTTCTCTAAAACAGCGGAGTCCAGGGTCATACCAAAAGCTGTTGCTAGCGTATTAGAGGCATCAACAGAGGATTTACCTGAAGGAGGCATGACTAAAAGCCCGTTACCATCCTGCATAACAAATTTGAAAATCGCAAACAATTCCCCTGATGTTAAGTCCTTATTCAATCCCGCAACAACAAGAACATCTGGATTACGATTCTTTAATACTTCGGATGTCAGCACTATCCCTATCCTTTCCACAACATAGCCCTTATCCTCCAATGCTTTTTTAAATTCAGAATAGTCCTTATCAATACTATATTTGGCACTCAGTTCATAGAACAAAACCCTTTTTGGATTTACCGCACCAACCATCGTGATAGACAACAAAATTATAAAAACCGCAAATATAGCAATATGTCTCGATTTCATTTTAATCATATTTATATTTTTACCTTCTCGCTTAAATATCTTTCTATTAATCCCCGATAATACTGACTATAACATTCCTCCTCCTTGGTCCGTCCAGCTCTGTCAGAAACACCCTCTGCCACGTCCCGAGTCCGATCTTCCCATCGATTAACGGCAGGACGACCTCATGCCCTAAAATCATGGAACGTAGGTGGGAGTCTG
Source organism: uncultured archaeon (assembly GCA_965602195.1). Classification (GTDB taxonomy): domain Archaea; phylum Altiarchaeota; class Altiarchaeia; order IMC4; family QMZM01; genus CBFCYF01. Next base: position 767 of record CBFCYF010000001.1, read on the forward strand.
CATTGTTGTCTATTCTGTCATGTTCATAGTTTAATGGGGGGATAAGTTTTTCCAGGACGCCCTCCATATCCGAGATGAGTCCCGCCTCATTTTCATTTACTGTAATCCCTGTGGTGGTGTGCCGGCTAAACACTGATATGATCCCGTCTTTGATTCCTGATCTATTCGCGACGGAATTAATTTCTTCTGTGATATCAATAAACTCTGTTCTCTTGCTTGATTCCACCTCAATTATGTCCCTCATCATATCTCCTCTAACTCAATGGTTATTTCATCAGTTATATGGATAACTCCGACTCTGTTTTGGGAGACCGGCCCTACATTAACCACATTACTCTTCACCACAACCTCCTTTTCGCCCCCGGCCTCATGGATATGGGAACATACCACCAGATTAGGCTGGTATTCCTCTGTTATCCTCCTGACGGCCAGGCTTCCGGCGTGCATTCCTGCTGTTGTTAAATCGCATCTCGTGCCATTTGGAGGCTGATGAACCGCAAGTATCGTATTAACTGTTTCAATCTTCTGCATCAGATCCCTCAGTCTCCTGTAGACCTCATCATCACTCATCTCAAATGGTGTATTGAAGGGCGTTGGGGATGCGCCTCCAAAACCTGCTATGGAGGTCTCTTTGAATATCTCTATCCTCTCATGTAGATTTATCCCTCTCTTATCGAACTCCTCAATAACCCCCAGAGAGTCACAGTTTCCAGGTATAGCCATTAATCTGAAATCACTTAGCTCATCCAACACCCTGCTACACCATCCCAGATTCCTCTCCTCGTCTCTGAGGTCGCCGTATGCTGGGAAATCCCCGAGCAGGAGGATTGCATCTATTTCATTATCCACTGCGTATCTCCTTGCTTTTTCCACACCCCCCATATCCCCGTGAATATCCGCAGCTACCAATATCCTCATCACATCACACCCTATTAATCCTGTTATTTAAGAGATAGGAGATTATTGATAAATAGGAGGCAACAGTAGCCTATCCCCTGATCTCCCCATCCAGGAGGTCGGAGTATATCTTCTTCAGTTTTTTGCCGATGTTATCCAGTGAATGCTTCTGGGACATCTCATAAGCATTGTTTCCAAGTTTCTCCGCCAGTTCCCTGTCTTCCATCACCATCTTTAGCTTATCCGCTAATTCGCGGTTGTTTTCTGCCTTCAGACAATTTATGCCGTCCTTAAGCCACCCCTCATACGCCGGCAGATTCCTTGCCACAATAGGCCTCCTGCAGGCTGCGGCCTCCAGAAGCACTATACCCTGATTCTCACAGAGGCTTGGGAAAAAGAAGACGTCGGTACCACAATAAGTAGCCACAATATCCTCTACGAATTCTATGAAAGCCACATTGGCCGGGGCGTTCTTGATGAGGGTTGAGACCTCAGGCTCCTCCAGCCCCCTGAATCTTCTGCCAAGCCATATGAATCGGTTATCGAATTTCCGGGCAACCTTAAGGAAGCTCCGCATACCCTTCCTTATGAACATGTGACCTACACATAGCGGCGTAATTCCATTAATGCCATATTTTTCCCTGAATGTCTGCCTTTTTTCCTCAGAGAACCGGAATTTGTTTGTATCTATGCCGTTACTGATGGGGATGATTGGTTTTTTGATGCCGTATCTCTTAAGGACGCCCCGAGTATACTCTGAGGGACAGAGGACAACATCCGCCTGATTATAGTAATACGTGAGATATCGCCGGAGTAAGGGTGCGAGGGTATTACTGAACCTGTAGCTGTTTCTGAAATCGTCGGCTGTGACATGAGCATGGAGAACGATCTTCTTTCCCTTGCTCCTCATCTTCTTAGCCAGATAGAGGGATTTTAGTCCGATAATATTCAGGTGCAGGATGTCGAAATCATCATCAAGATCGTCGGTATGGGAGACATTATTAAGCTCCAGGGATCTTCTTTGATTTTTTATGGCTGTTCCTATCCCGCTATCTCTCAGCTTCTCCTCCAACTCCAGATAGAGACATACTTTCATGACATTTATCTTATTTATCGGAGGGAGTTATATCTTTTACCCTTCAGGCATAGAACACACACCCCTTTTTCAGGGATATAACATTGTGAGCAGACCCTCTTCCCACATAGCATGCAGGTATAAAGTCTTGCAGCATTCCCACAGATATCACACAAACCCTGGCTCATTTTTATATCTCCCCTTTAAATGTATCACGGATTTTCACAGTCATTAATTTCATTTGACATTACACCCATATATCTTATCATCCAGCACCTTTATCTCACCATTGCCCTTTAACAAGATATTTAAGGATTTCCCCTAATAAGTAGTTGATGAAGAAAACAATCCTTATTTTAGGTATTCTCTTTCTGTTAGTTTTCGCTGGTTGTCTTGGTGGAAATCCAGAAGAAGAAACCACCAGCACTACGGTCCAAGAGAAAGGAAAATTTTGTTCTAATGCCAACTATTCTACTAGAAATTCCACTATTGGGAACCGTGCCTATATAGCTCTTACCAGAGAAAGCCTGGAGAAATTAGAAGATGCCATCGAAGAAGAAGGCGATTCTGCTCTGGAGGGGATAAGCAACCTGGCCTGTCTAGAAGCTTTGCGTTTACAGAACACCCAGGTCTCCGATATCTCCCCTCTAGCCAACCTCGAGAATCTAAAAACGTTGAATTTATCTAGCACTCAGGTCTCCGATATCCCCCCTCTATCTAACCTCAAGAACCTAGAAACGTTGAGTTTAAGGAACACCCAGGTCTCCGATATCTCCCCTCTAGCCAACCTTGAGAACCTAGAAGGCCTGTATTTACGGGGCACCCAAGTCTCCAATGTCTCCCTTTTATCCAACCTCAAGAACCTAGAAGAGTTGAGGTTATCTCACACTCAGGTCTCCGATATCTCCCCACTAGCCAACCTCGAGAACCTAGAAAAGTTGGATTTAGGGGGCACCCAGGTCTCCGATATCTCCCCTCTATCTAACCTCAAGAACCTAGAAGAGTTGGATTTATGGGGCTCCCAGGTCTCCGATGTCTCCCCTCTAGCCAACCTCGAGAACCTAAAATGGTTGGATTTACTTAGCACTCAGGTCTCCGATATCTCCCCACTATCCGACCTCGAGAAACTAGAAAAGTTGGATTTACGGGACACCCAAGTCTCCAATGTCTCCCTTCTATCCGACCTCAAGAATCTAGAAGAGTTGAGGTTATCTGGCACTCAGGTCTCCAATATCTTCCCTCTATCCGACCTCGAGAAACTAGAATGGTTGGATTTATCTGTCACTCAGGTCTCCAATATCTCCCTACTATCCGACCTCGAGAAACTAGAAGAGTTGGATTTATCTAGCACTCAGGTCTCCGATATCTCCCCACTATCCGACCTCGAGAAACTAGAATGGTTGGATTTAGGGGTCACCCAAGTCTCCGATATCTCCCCTCTAGCCAACCTCAAGAACCTAGAAGAGTTGGATTTATGGCACACCCAAGTCTCCGATATCTCCCCTCTAGCCAACCTCGAGAATCTAAAATGGTTGTATTTATCTAGCACTCAGGTCTCCGACGTATCCCCTCTCTACAACCTCAAGAACCTAAAAGGGTTGTATTTACGGGACACCCAGGTCTCAGAGCAAGAATGTGAAAACCTATGTAATAAGTTGCCCGATACCGAGGTCCATTGCTATTACTCATATTTTCTTCCATTATCACGAGCTTTCTTGGTTTTTTGTAGTGTCTTTCTTTTATTTATGGTTTGCGTGATATGTGTTCTCTTCTTTTTTTTGAGGAAAACCCACTGATTTTGTAAGTTAAGAGATATTTTTATGTAGTATCTACCAAATACATTTTTCTTTTCATTTATTAACTTACAAGTGTAACATCGGCTCTTCTCCAAATTTAAGATAAATTAAAGGGTAAACCTTTAGCGATGTATGTTATTTTTTTGCCAGGAAAAAATCACATTATTTTAAAACGATGAGGTTTCTGCAGGCTTCCCACACGCCCCTTACCCCTAGATATTAAAACGAAATGTGAAATCAAAGATTTCTCATTTATGAGAAACCCTCCGGGTTTCACATATAGGAAATGCAGGATATTGAAATTCCTTTGGAATTTCAAAAAATTACGACCCTCGGTCGTAATTAGAGCATCAACCTCCCCGCTGTTTTGTTGTTTTCCCCTATTAATATTATTATTCTTCAAGATTAAATAGATAATCAATAAATACTTAGCTATCTATCGATTTTATGGAATATTTCTCCAAAAAAGTGGAGAAGTGCCACTTTAATTAAAGGAACGATAACTCCCCCCACATTTAAGATGGATCTGCTTTTGGAAACTATACTGAAGGATTCAGATAAAATTTTTCCTTTAGTGTTGGTGATTTTAGGCTACATACTAAAGAAGGCTCATGTAGTGAAGAAAGAGATCGCAGATTCTCTGATAAAGGTGGTTTTCTACGTGTTTCTCCCGGCCACCATTTTTTATTCCATAGTGCAATTGCCTTTGAAATCAACATTAATAATACTTCCTGTGGCCGGGTTTTCTGTTGCCCTGTTATGCTATTTGTTCGGGTTTCTGATCAAGGATTTTTTAGGGATGGGAAAAAAGACTCAAGGTTCCTTCCTCATAGCCTGCGGTGCCATGAACCAGGGCATGTTTACCTACCCATTTTTTCTCATGTATCTTGGGACAACCGGGCTTTCTTATGTAGCATTCTATGATGTTGGGCAGGCATTTCTGGCTTTAACCTTGGGGTATTATATCGCCGTCAGACATGGAAGCTGCTGCCGATCCAGTGATCTGAGAAAGTTGACGGGGAAGATTCTGGCATTCCCTCCCCTGTGGGCGTTTTCATCCGCTCTTTCAGTAAATTATCTTAGACTCTACCAGTTAACTCAACTGGCATCTCCTTTAATTGAAATACTCCATAATTGTACGGTGCCGTTGATCATGCTCTCTCTTGGCATATTTCTTGAACCGAGAATCAAAGAAGGTAGGGCTATGTTGGCTGTAATTTTTACTAGATTCATATTCTCACTGTTTATTGCATGTCTTATCGTCTCTGTTTTTAATCTTGAGGGGTTGGAGAGAATCACCGTCCTCATAGCATCGGCGGCTCCGCCTGCTATGATCACCCTGGTTTACTGCGGGCAAGAGAAGCTGGATGTGGAATTCACAGCAGCGTTAATCTCTGTGTGCATCATAATAGGATTAATTTATACACCCCTACTATTCACTCTTTTAGGGTAAAAAAAATTGCTTCGCAATTTTTAACTTGTATACTTTCGTATACAATAAAAAGAAATATTTTGCGGATTACCTTAGAGAAGCGCCATCCCTTCTCCTCTTGTATTTCCTTAGCTTAGCAACTTCTTCTTTATCTCCCTGTCTTGTGGGCATCTCACTCGCAGGTTCCTTAGATATCTCCTCCTCTACCTTAAACTCCGGCCCACCTTCATCCACCGACTCCTCCAGAGCATCCTCCTCTACCTTAAACTCCCGCCTACCTTCATCCACCGACTCCTCTAGACTATGCTCCTCCACCAGCACCCCCTCATCAGTCTCCTTCTTGGTGTCCGCCTCTGCTTCTTTTAGAGTGTGCACTGGATATGCCTCTTCTTCAGATTCCTGTATCAGTTTCCTCTTTTTAAATGAGGACACCAGAAAATAGACCAGAACTATTAGTATAATTAATGCGACAAGGATCAACGCATACTCAAGGGGTCTGGAGGAGACATCAGCAGGTATTATCCCGCAGATCCCCTTTATCAAGTCACCCAGCGGATTTCCACTATCCTCTTCACCAATACTTGCTATGATAGCATTTATCTGCAGTAACTCCTTTCCGTATCTGCTGCCATTGTAGGTTGATTCCCCCGCTTCTCCCTTCAAGGCATCTATGTCCTTGATTTCAATGTAGTCTGGGATACAGTCAGGGGTCTGAGTGCTCAGCGTTCGGTCCAGGCACAGATAGACTTCCCTTGATCTCTGGACGAGGATGGTTGCATTCACAAAATCTCCTTCGCTGCGTCTCTCCTGTGCAAGAATAAGATATATTTCCGCCATCAGTTCATGGCTCCTAACTGAGCTGTTATTATCATCTACTCTGTGATAATACATGGCAGCTTTTTCGATATCTTCAAGGGCCAGGGTGTAGTTGCCTTCATCATATCTATATGTTGCGTTTTCGTATAGATTATCTGCTTCGATCCTGAGATACCTTTCAGAATTATTTATTAATTCCTTGCATTCATCGACTGCGGTATAGTTTTTTATGGAAATGTATTTCCACTTTGCTCTTTCAGCCCGTTCGCTGGCGTTGATATAGCTGCCCTCCAGATAGAATTTCTGGGCCTGCTCGTAGTAAGAACGTGCGATCTCCACCTCACTGCCTAACCGACCAGCATAGTTATTAATTTTCGTTATCAGCTCCTTCACCTTAGACAACTTCCATTTATCATCTAATTCTTCATACATCTGCTCCGCTTTTTCCGCATACTCCAGCGCTTTTTTGTATTCCTTGCTCTTATAATGACTGTTGGCATCTGAGAAATAGCTGTCGGCTTCCTTCATCTTCAGGTAAATCTCTGAATGGAAAACATGCAGTCTATGCGTGTCCCAGGTACCCACCATCACCTCATCATAGCCGTCACCATCCAGGTCAGAGGTGCAGATACTTCTCACAACACCCACGTCCCTCGACCATATCTCATCCCCGCTACAATCGAAGATGTACAATTTATCAGACCCCACGATTATCTCATAATCCCCATCATCCTCCAGATCAACTATATCAAGATCAGTGATGGCATCACCTCCCGCGCCATTCTGCCATTTAAGATTCCCATCTGAGTCCAGCACATACAAGTCATTTGAGCCGACAATAACCTCTTTCTCGCCGTCACCATCCAAGTCCTCCACAATAATTTCAGTTATATACCCTCTGGTAGTATAGTTCCACAGGTCATTGCCATCGAGGTCCAGGACATACAGGTAATGCAGTGATCCTGCAAAAATCTCTTTCCTACCGTCACCATCAACATCCGCAACGTTAATGGATTCTATACCTCTGCCTGTTTTATACTTCCATATAACGCCTCCAGTATAATTGAAAAGCATGAGATAGGATGATTTATAAAAGACGCCGTGTCTCCCCACAGTTCCCACCAACACCTCCTTTACGCCGTCATCATCCATATCAACTCCAAGTACTGCGTTCGCTTCTTCAGGAGCCAACGCAATCCATTTCCTGCCCCCTGAGCTATCAAATACGTAGATATTGTTATGTCTGTGCCCCCCACCTGTTATTATCTCAGGCTCCCCGTCATTTTCGAGGTCAGCTATATCTACACTCAGAAGGTCATTACCGTGTTGGGTTTGCCTCTTCATCTTCACATCCCCAAGATAATCATAAACATGAAGATAAGAGAGGACACCTATTATAATATCACTCTTGCCGTCATTATCAACATCCGCTATCTCCATGTTTGAAATTGAGGGCATACCCGACTCCTTCCACAGTAGATTACCGTCAATGTCGAAAAGAATAAGCCAACCTGCTGTTCCAACGGAAGTGTATCGTGACACGCTTATTGCTATCTCCTGCAGCCCGTCATTATCCAGATCCCCAGCATTAACGTGATTCACGTTTCCTTCGACGGTATAGTTCCATTTCTCAGTTAAAAAATTGATCTCTGCATGTGCCCCTACTATGAGAAACAATACTGCAGATACCATGAGGAATACACTGATTTTTTTCATAACAATTAAAATTATGATTTCAAGAATAAATCATTTAAGTGATGATGAAACATGAACCGACAGATATTTAAACATAAACACACCTCATAATAAATACTAGGGGATATGGAAATTAGGGTATGATTATCATGGAAACCAATGCCATAAACAATCTAATCGAGAATGAGAATATATTTTGGAGGGACATTCTGCTTGAGATAATGGTTGATATGGACCCCTGGGACATCGACATTAGTGCACTGGCTACCACATACTCCATCAAAGTCGAAGAGATGCAGAAGATGAGCTTCAAAATTCCGGCAAATGTCATCATAGTGAGCGCCGTTCTTCTGAGGATGAAAGCAGATAGAGTAAACCCCGTGGACGTGGATATCCATGAATTCATGTTAGATGATGAGGGGCTATCGTTTCCCCTACACTTCAACCCTGAACTCTATTTTAATGTGGATGCTGGGATATTAGCTGAACAAGACAACGGAGGCAACGGAAAGCTACAGGATATAGAAATTAAACCCAAACGGGTTCTAAAGAGGAGGGTGACGGCGATAGAGCTGATAAATGCCATTCAAGAGGTTCTTAAGGAAAGGAAAGGAAAGAAATTCAAATTAAGAAACGATAAGAAGAAGATTCTTGAAATCAACGTAGGTGTTGATATTGAAAAACTAATCACAGATACATATTCGAGGATAATGGAAATTCTCTCCACAAAGAAGCTTGTACCCTTCTCCGAACTCACAGACATCAGGGAAGATAGGGAGGATGCAATTGATGTGTTCATCTCACTACTTCACCTCGCCCATAAACAGAAACTGAAGCTGGAGCAGAAGAAGCTATATGAGGAAATATTCATAAGGAGGGTTTGATCAGGAAATCAGCGAGATCCTTGATCCCCACCCTCCTCTGCTCTCTCGTATTCCTATCCCGTATGGTTATCGTGTCATCTTTCAGGGTGTCATAGTCGATGGTGATGCAATAAGGAATCCCGATCTCATCAGCTCTAGCATATCTTTTTCCGATACTGCCAACTGCATCATGGAAGCACAGAATCTCTTTTTTCTTCAATGAAGCATAGACATCCCCTGCCTTCTCAGGAATACCGTCTTTCCTCACCAACGGGAATATCCCTGCCTGGTAGGGGGCAATATCTTGCGGAAATTCAGAATACATTCTTTCTTTATCTTTCCTGAAGCAGGACTCTATCACACAATAGAAGGGCCTGTCAATCCCGTATGCCACCTCCACCACATGAGGTATGAATTTCCTTCCATTGTAGTTGACCTCCATACTCTGGCCGCTTAACTTCATATGTTGCATCAGATCGTAATCTGTTCTATCTGAGATTCCTACGAGTTCTATTCTCCCCAGAGAGGGACTCTCATACTCTATATCCCAGGTGTCGGTGGAATAAAACGCTCTCTCATCGTCCTTGTGTTGTCTCAGCCTCAGTAATTGCGGGTTGATTCCCATCTCCCAGAATAGTTTCAGTGACACCCCCAGGAAGTAGGCGATCATCTGCACCTCAATTACACCCTCTTTAAGGGCATCCCCTAAGGTGGTATCAAGCTCCACATCATCCTTGGTCAGAATCCCCGCCTTAAGAGATGAAACCTCACTGAACCTGGGGCTGGTTTTCCCCTCAGGCTCCACGAAGAACTGAATCTCTGCCTGATTAAATTCCCTCAGCCTCACCATCCCCTGCCTGGGGGATATCTCATTCCTGTATGAGCGGCCAATCTGAATGACCCCCAGAGGTAGTGACTTCCTGCCAACATCCCATAGTCTTTTGAATGCAAGATATGTGGTCTGGGCAGTTTCCGGTCTCAGATACGCTGGAAGCTTGTATTTTCCCGGACCCACGTGTGTTTTAAACATCAGATTAAAGTTGTAGACATCATCCAGTTTACCTCCGCATTTAGGGCATGTTATATTCCTTTTTTTTATCTCCTCATTTAGTTCGGCGATACTCAGATGATCACATGACTCCTTCCTGAGCTCCTCCACCAGATGATCCGCCCGGTAGGGTTCTCTACATTTAACGCACTCAGTTAATTTATCTGTGAAATTCGCAACGTGTCCTGACGCAATCCAAATATTCTCAGGGGACAGGATGGGGCACTCCACCTCAAAGCATTCCTCATGAATTAGATAATATCGCCTGATAAGTCTCTCTATGTTCTGTTTTATCCTCACCCCAACTGGACCGTAGTCATAGAATCCACTGAGTCCTCCATAGATCCCAAAAGAGGGATACATTATCCCCCTCCTCTTTGATATCTCCAGAATTTTTTGATACATTATTACTCTAATAAAGAACAAGTATTATTATAGGGGTTATGTCTTCCCTAATTTCTCTCTCTCTCCCTTTATCGCCTCCCACATCTGCCTTCTCTCCTCATCTATAAGTTCCCTCCTCCCGTCCTCCTTGGCTTTTGCCCCCTCCTCTTCCAGCCTCCTTGCCTCCCCCTCCCTTCGTTTCTTTTCCGTGAGTTCTTTTATGAACTCCCTCTCAGTCTTTCGTTTATCTATCGTCCATTTTATTGTTATAAGTACCATGGAGATCGCCACTGAGAGGACAATAGCGAAAACAAATGGGCGGCTAGGCTCCTCTATGCCATCTATAAACTCCTGAGTTACCATTACACCTCGTTTGTAATTTATCTCGTTATAGATGCTCTTCGCGTTTTCTGCATGAATCCTGGCCTTAGCGTATTCATTTATGTTCTTCAAATCCCTGGCTGTTTTCAGTTGATGATCCGCCTCCGCCTTCCTACCCACAGCATGTAGTATAGACGCATTTAGTCCGACACAGTTGTGGTATTCACCGAAATTCTCGGTATAGCGGTTGATCTCCTGGTAGATGGATACCGCTACCCCAAGGGAGATTGTTGCATTATCAAAATCCGCTATGTCATAATAGGCTTTAGCTGCATTATAATGATCATTGCCCTTATTCAGTCGTGCGATTTTTGCATTTATCCGGGGTTTAAACATCTCAGATTTTGTTATACCTGTCGGATCATTTACCTCAACGAATATATTAAACGCCTGTTCATTATAACTTAACGCATCTTCATATTTACCGGAGTTATAAGCCTCTTGCGCCTCCTGATACAGCCCATTGGCAACTTCTATTTCTCCCTCCTTGTCCTTTCCCAATTGGCACTCCTTTTTGAGAGTATTACATTTTGTGGCCTCATCATCATAACGATGCGCCTCATTAAAATCTTTCTCATCCCATTTTATCTCATACAGCCCATAATATATGTCTCTTGCCTCCGATGCCCCACTGATGCAACTATCCCAGTCCCCATAATTCCTGGAATACCCTGCCTTAATGTATTTGTCCTTTGCGTCGGCCTCCATCTCCTTTACGTATCTACCTAACGCCGTAAGGGCTGCAGCCCCCATGTCATCACATTGTTTTTTTTCCATGGCTTCGCCAACTGCCTCATAGTATGTGGAGCACTTACGGAAATTAGTATATGCCACTTTATAGTTGGCATATTCCCCTAGCTCATAAGCTTCCTTGCCACCTTCATATAGCTGCCTCGCTAATTCCTTGAGGTCAAGCAGATTTTCTTCTATCTTCTCTACTAATTTTCCGGCGGAATATATCCCCTCTGTGTCATTACAAGTCTTGTAGATCTCATAGGCCTTCTGCGCATTCTCCCTTGAATCCATGAGATATTTTACACCGTAGTTATCCAGCCCGGCAGAGTATATGTCATGTGCCTTCTTCAGGTACTTGCCGGCCTCCTGCCGGATAATCGTTATGAGATTCTCCGCTATCAGAGAGGATAGATTATCACATGCATCTACCTTGTGCGTATAGGGCGGTATCCTATATGAGAAGTACATTCTGGCTTCCATAGCTGTTGTGTTTGCATTCAGAAAATTTTGTTTTGCAAGATCATAGCTTCCCTGATTCATATATGCTTGCCCGGTATTAAAGAGGTTCTTGGCGTTTACATAGCTCTTCTCTCCCTCTGCTACCAGGCGGGGGTTTATCTGTCCAATCAGCAGATCACAGCTATTCATGCCACCTGCGTCCCCTATCTCCTCATAATACCTCCTGCTCACAACTATAGCCTCACGTGCACCGATGCAATCGCCTTCACCGTACTTCTTTTCTGCCGCCTCGTAGTACATCTTCGCCAACGCCCTTTTTTCTGTATCACTCTGCCCGTACACCATACCTAAAAAGAGCAGGGATAGGGCTCCCACAACTAAGATTTTTTTTAGCATTACCCCCCTCCATCACTCCCTAATATCTTCCTTAGCCTCTCTATCTCGTTGTTTCTCAACCATCTGATAATCCCCTTCCTGTTCTTATTTGCTTTTTCAATTTCCATTATCTTCTCATAATCAATATCCTTTATAGCAGATATTTTCTCCTTAACGTCATTTATGTTACCTTCGAGCAACTTCATCATATATTCCTCGGATGTCTCTTCAGGTTCCCCTGGAACCTCCTCATCTGGAACCCCCTCATCATAAACCTCCTCATCTGAGACCTCCTCCTCCGGAACCTCCCCCTCAACCGCAGCCTCAGCTACCATCTCACCGAACACAGCCTCCTCCTCCGGAACCTCCCCCTCAACCGCAGCCTCAGCTACCATCTCACCGAACACAGCCTCCTCCTCCGGAACCTCCTCATCTGAGACCTCCTCATCTGGGACCTCCTCCTCAAGCACCTCCGCAGCCTCACCTACCGTCTCCCCGAACACAGCTTCCTCTCCCAGAATCTCTTCATCAATAAACCCCCCACCGATTGCATCAGTCACCGCCTCAAGCCCCGCATCTCTCTTCGGTTCTTTTCGCCGGGATTTCTTAATTAGAAATACAACACAGGATATCAGCACTACCGCAGCTATGACCAGCAACCCAACCAACAGCATGTCACTTGTGTAATCCACTTCATCCTCTAAAGAGGTTGTTACTCTGATAGTAGTTTCCATAGTGGTTGTTCCCATGGCTTCGATTATGGACGCCCTCTTTGAATCACACCTAGCAACAGATTCTCCGTCACCAATATCAGAGTATATCTGCCTGGCGATCTGAAGAGAATCCAAGGCATCCTCGTATCTGGACATTGAATAGTATACCGTGGCCTCATCAAAGTGCTTATCCGCATCTTCCTTCCTCTGATCGTTGAGTCCAAGTTCAATCTCCCCGATCATCGAATCCAAAACAGATGTTTTCTCTGAATCCCCTAACTCCACGAACAATCCATGTGCCCTTTGGGCGTTAGTATACGCACTTTGGTAATCCCCCTCATCCAAGAGACTCTGTGCCGTAGCATAATAGGTCCCGGCCAGCTTGTATTTTTTTACATAGCTCCAGTTGATATCAAATGCTGAGATTACTCCCCCATGTTCCGTGATGAATTCCTCGCCGCGATCTCTACCGACATCAACAACATAGACCCTATCCGCCATTTTCCCCAGATCGCATCTCCACTCCAACTCCAACTCATCACTCAACGCATAGATATAGTTCCCTGAACTAACAAAGAAACCTAAGGTCATGCCCGACAGATCGTTATCGACGTACACACTACCTAAACCCCCCTCCACATTATATTTAAGTGTCGTATTGGTAACTATATCCAACACATACATTGCATCATCGGTGGCAATCAATACCTCCATGTAGTTATCCCGATCAGCGTCAACCAGCTCCACCTGCTTTATCTTACCTATAAATTCTCCTGTAGCAAACTTTCTTTTTTTGAATACCCTGAGGTAGTCATAAAGATCCGTAACTGAGTAGTTACTGCAGTTACTGGACAGATTCTCCTGCCCAGATTGCATAATCCCAATGCTCACGTTATCCAACAAATCAGTATTTCCTCCAAGACTTAGAAAACTTCCCGGGCCGAAGACATAGAAGATACCCAGGGAGGATATGGCAAGTATCTCATCGTTTCTACCTGCCTCAATATTTCCTGTTTTGAGGTAGTCTATGCTTCCTATTGTTGTAATCTCAAACCCAACTGTGATATTTTCTCCGACAGACGCATTTCCCGTGATGGTCTTGTTCTCCTCCACCACCTCCTTTACAATGAAACTTATCATATAAAAATACTTTAGCATGCCACCTGAGTTAAGAGCATAGATACTTCCACGGGAATTTGCGATTATCTCCTCTTCACCATCCCCATCGAAATCAGAGATCACTACGGCCTCTATGTCCTCACCGAGATAGCTTTTCCATAGAAATGCTGTGTAATCATCCCTCAATGCACACATAGAGGATGCAGAAGAGCCGATGATTTCATAATAACCGTTATCGTCCAGATCCTTAACATGCAGATCCCGCATTACGGAGATTGACTTCAACATACTCTTTGGGAATTCATGTATTTGCTTCCCGTTCCTGTTATAGATTAATATACCGCCCCTCGGTATCTGCTCCCTGACTTTACCCCAACTGACGATGACCTCCTTGTAACCATCATTATCTATATCCTCAAACACGATCCCCTGAAATCTGTCAAATTCCTTTTTCCATAGAAGCTCTCCACTACCGTCAAGAACATAAACCACATCAAGTTGATATAGCCTATAACCGGTAACAGAAACGATTATTTCGGGATTTCCATCTGCATCAAGATCCTCGAAGTAGATTCCAGTGACTTTCCCGTTAACATCGTAATCCCATAGATGCTTCACATCCTGCGATTCTGCACATACCAAACCAGTAAGTATAGTGGATAGAGTCAATATTATAAACACTATTTTTTTCATTTTCATTGCACCTTGATTTATTTTTTTTTATGGCACCCCCGTCCTGTAGTATTCAGCTGCTGATTCAGGGGAGACGACATTAATTATCACTCCGTTAGCCAGTTCAAATCCCGCCCACCGGGTTAGTCTTGGAAAAATCGCTATGTAGAAATGTAGATGGCCTTTATTTGGGGATGAATGAAGATAAAAATTGTGGGCGGGGTAATCAAGAATCTGGTTTAGGGATGTTAAAGCTGTTTTAAACGCCTTGGCAAGAGATATCTTCTCTTCCCTCTTAAACTCGGCAAGAGAATGAATATGTCTCTTTGGCATTATCCTCATCTCGTATGGAAATCTGGAGGCATAGGGGGCAAAAACAACGGTGTGCTCATCCTCATAAATCCCTCTCTCACTCTCCATCTCTTTCCTCCAGATATCACAGAAGGCGCAACTTCCCTCCCTTTCACGGTATTCAATTAACGCGTCTACCTCCTCCTGGATCTGGGAGGGAACCATTGGCATGGCGATCAGCTGAGTGTGAGAATGCTGTAACGACGCCCCCGCCCTATGACCCCAATTCTTGAAGATGCTAATGTACTTTATCCTGGGATCCTCCCTGATCTCCTTGATCCTACTACCGTACATATCCCAAACCTTCGATATATGATCTACGTCCAGATAAGACATATCTTTGTTGTGATATGGCAGCTCCACAATTATTTCATGTCTGCCGTATGCCGCCTTTTTTACATAAAAATCATCTTCCCAAGATATATCCTCGGCTGAGAGCGCAGGGAATTTATTGGGGAAACACCGGATAATCCATCTGCCGTCTTCCTCGATTCTGCTTATCTCAGGGGGGGTCATGTGTTCATTTCCCGGACAGAAAAAGCATGTTTTTTCCTCCCCCACTACGTTTTCGGGTTCATGTACGAACTCTTGAGGTCTCCTGTCTCTGTTTCTGGCGATAATAACCCACCTGTCCAATAGAGGGTCTTTCCTCAATTCATTCATATGAGTATATTTACCTTACCTGATATTTATATATACTCCCTTTTTTTGAAGACCCAGGGTCGCACTTAGAACTCACAGGCTTACCTTCAATCTCCTGCTTTTATCTTCAGATAAAACCACGCCATCTCTTTTGAATTCCCGTAGAATTATGTGACTGTATGTCCCCATAATGTCCTTTTTAGGAGCCAGTTTTTCGGTTACGAATTCACTGATCTCGTCCATGTCCGCCGCTTCCACCAGCAATATCAAATCGTATTCGCCTGTAACAACAAACACATCCTTGACCCTGGAATCCCTGGATATCTCCTCGCATATCTGTGAGAACCCGGTCCTCCTTTGGGGAACCACCTTCACCTGGATGGCTGCGGAGGTCTGACGTTTACCGGCTTTTTTCCAGTCGATGCTCGTCTTGAATTTCCGGATAACATTCTTCTTTTTTAACCTGCTTATTCTTTTCTCAACATCTCCTTCGGTGAGATCCAGCATGCTCGCCATTTCCTTGGCAGGGATTCTGCCGTCCTCTTCAAGCATTTCCAGGATCTCCACATCCTTCTGATCCATTTTAGCGTTGTTATATTATAGGGGTACGTGAAATAAAATACGTGCTCTCAGGTTGAGGGTATTTATCCGACGTTGATTTGAATCTTCTCCGTCACGTCCAGGCCCATTGGCACATCCAGTGATGCCTTAAGATACCAGTCGATTCTCGTTGACTGCCCTCCAAGGAATTTCATAACTTTAACGGCTTCTCCAAGAGCGCCTTCTGGTTCCGGACCGTTTTGAAGAACATCACCAGGTATCTTTATCTCAAAGGGGTATTCCCCTCCACTGTATTCCTTTTCTCCGTCAAGCGGCATCTCAAACCGATGGATGTAGTCTCTTCTTGTGCTTTTTTGTGAACCGCTGCCTGTTGATCGACGGCTGGAGGTGATTTTCTCTCCAACGAAAACAAGCCTCAACTGTTTTGCATTCACAGGTTTCTTCAGTTTAAGGGAAACCTTTCCTTTGATGGTGTCTTGGGGAGAGAAATTATATTTCTCAAGAGAGATTTCAATATTTCCCTTACCTAAACCAAAAACCATGGGAATCACCTGTTATTAATTACTGCCAGAGCATATAAATATCTGCTAATTATGGCCGCCAGAGGCGGTAAGTATTTATATTCCTCAACCTCATTAATTAACTGAATACTGGGGGGATCATAATGCCTTATTGTGTTAACTGCGGTTCTGAGGTCCGTGTTGGTCAGGAAAGATGTGGAAACTGCGGCAGAAACCCGTGGGAACTGGATCTGTCTGGAGTCAGGGATAAAGAGGAGATAGAAGAAAAGATTGGGGGGTGGAGTGAAAAGTCCACGGTGGATGAAGGAAAGACGGTGGCGTTCCTGGTTTCTTTTTTTGTTCTTTTTGGAGCTATATTCCTCCTGTTTGGGCTTACCATATGGCAGCTGGGTGTTTTCAAGCTAGGAACTTCCGGCGGAGCATATGATGAGGGCAGAGGAATGGAGGCAAAAGCTGCATTAGGTCCCACCTACCATGTATATCATGCATTTAATTTTGGGAACTATGCGGTGCTGGTAGGTATTGCCGGGTTGGCGATGTTGATATATGTGTGGTATTGGATACAGAAGGAGGTTGGGTCTATAAAGGCTCTGTCGCTTGCAATTTCAGGGATGGTTTTCATAATATGTGCTCTGTTCATATTTATTTTCGGTTTCAACGACCTCCTTACCTACACATCAGGTAATGTCCATATCAAACCCACATTCACTCAACAATACGGGTGGCTTATAGAAACCTTTGTCTTCGGGATTATGGGGTATATCCTGATCCATCTAGGTGAGAAGGTAAAATGGGGGGAGAAAATAGATAAGCCGATGATGTCCTTTATCCTGAAACCCATAGCGTATCTGCTATTGTTTATAGTGATCTATTTTTATCTGGTGGGTGTTGTCCAGATATCTGATGCGAATTACACCGACTACAGGGAGAACCTAGCCTATTTGGTGCAGGCGTTAATCTATACGTTTCCCTGCGTTTATCTGATGAAGCATCTTGATAAATCAGGTGGTGAGTTGAATGTATTCAATGCCGCGAGGATCACGGTTTATCTTCTCATCCTGCCCCTGACATTTATTTATGTAATGGGGGTGCATCAATTCCTTGACGGGGAAGGTGATTATTTCTGGATACTTAAGGTCGCCATGTATCTGATTCCGGCAGCGGTTTTGACCAGTATCTGCGGGAGGATTGGAAAGGAGAAACTCAGGAGGAAATATAAATTCTTTGAGGATGTTGCTTTAAGCATACCGGCTTTGATTCTGGTCGGCGCCTCCCTCATGTTATATGTGGGGGAGGTGCATAATACCTTCTTTGTCTCTATGTATCATGGATATGATCTGGATTTCAGTTGGTTTACGGAGCTTCTCTTTTTTGTAATACCTGCGATTGCCTTGCTTCTGAAGTCAAATCAGATAAATAGGGTGGAATTCGGGTACCCCCTCCTCCCATATGTAATGATTGGCGTGGGGTTGATGCTCCTTCTGCCTTCCCTCACCGTGTATCTGGTGGGCTCCAGTGACATGCTGAATCCAGGTAAATACGAGCTTTACCAGAGGATGGGTGTTGTATTCTCATGGATAATAGAATTTATTTTTTATGGTATACCCTCAATATCCCTGATTTTTGGGGGAAGCAGACTTTATAGAGCGGATAAGGGAGAAACCCAGGTGTTGAATGCAGTAATAATGTTGGTCTGTATGGTCTTCATTCTGGCCTCCCTGTGGGTGTATGTTGCTAATGTGGGCAGGATGGGGGAGGATTATTTTAGTGGTATGGAGGAGAACTGGTTCATAAAGCTTTTATTTTATGTTGTCCCAGCTATATTGCTTTTAGGAGCCAACCTGTTTTTTGGCGGTAACAGAGAGAAATATCACATCTACAACAGCTATTTGGTTCTCTCTGCAGGCTTAATCCTGTTGTTTTCTGCTTTAGCTGCTTATGTTGTTGGTGTTCTGAGTCTTGAAGCAGAGGGTGGTGTGGAGTGGATTGTGAGATTTTTGATGTATCTGGTGCCTGCATCAGCTTTACTTTATTGTGTGAACAGAGTGTGGGTTAAAGTTAAGGGGTATTCTCTAGCATCTAAGCTGCTGGTTCCTTTAGGGCAGTTGTTTATGTTTTTGTTTCTGGTCCCCTACATTCTCGGAGTCCATGGCGTGTTGAAGGGGGCGAATGATTTCCTGGTGGAGTTCAGCAAGATTATGTTGTTTGGTGTTCCGGCTGTGGCGTTGATTGTATCCGGGAACAAGTTAAGGGAGGGTGAGGGAGGCAGGAAAGCCGGTCTTAGGAAATCCACTCTTTTTATGGGTGTCGTGTTGGCTTTGGCTGCCATATTCTTCTTTGTTTTTGGCCTCCATACTTTCCTCTACAGTCCCCGCCAAGAGGTAGGGGATCTGCTGAGGTTTTTGCTGGAGACCGGAATGTATGCGGTTGCAGCCATAGTATTTATCTGGATTTCCGAGAAATTTGATAAAATAAAGGAGAATGGATGACATAAAAACGCTTTTAAAGTCCTGCCTGGTTACCGCAACTATTTCTGCGGTTTTGATCTTTCTCATAGGCTTGGTGCCTCCGCTTCTCTCGTACTTTAAGGGAGAGATACCCTCGTTTCTTCAGCGGGAGGGTACGGCGTACCTGTACATTGTTATGATGGCACTCCTCTACATTCTCCCAGCATTCATAGGCGTTTTCTCTCTGTGGCTTTACAGGAGGTATGGAGGCAGATTGAACCCGGCCTCCTTTTTTATGATAATAGTCCTGACTGTTTTTTTCTATGAGGTTTTAGCTAGTGTTCCGGGGATTATCGTAGGCATAGTGATGATGTTTTTCTATCTTTGGTCTGCGCATCTTGGAGGTAGGGAGTATATGTTTGGCCTCATGTCCCTTCCAGTTATATTAATATCTGCTGTAGTCGGTGTGATTCTCGGCTTCTTTATATATTTTTTCCTGAACATTATTTTTGCGGCGATATGTTTATGGTTTATCCTGGATCCGCAGGAGAAAAAAGCTTTCGGCGGGGAGAGGACGGTTAAGATTATATCTTCTGTGGCTGGGGGTTTGGTTGTTTTGGCGGTAGTGTTTGTTGTTGTCGCCGGCTATTTCATGTATTCTTATGCGACCCGGCCACTATCACCAGGAGGACCGAGAACAAGCGGGTTTGGAGCGGTGAAGCCTATTGACCACGGGAGTCCTGGCTCCGGGAATCTGGAGGTGGTTTTTATGAATGCCGCTGGGTCGACGATTGATTTTAATGTGAGTGTTGGCGGAACAACGGCGGCGGGGGGTTCGGTGGCTGCCGGCGATACTGAGACACTGTCTCTTTCGCATCCCAGTATCTGTCCTGCGGGTGTAGATTCCTATGATGTTAAAATGAACGTTACATACATCAACAGAATCACTGGTTTAACCCACACCAGTACGGGGCGGGTGTGGGGTCCCTGCTGAGGTCACTATGCCGTATATAGACTCCTACGAATTCGGGAGGATTGTAATCGATGGCAGGAAATACACACAGGATGTTATAATCTCCGGGGACAAGATCAGAGATAAGTGGTGGAGGAAGGAAGGACACATGCTGCACAAGGAAGATATCGGGGAGATATTGGATGAGGAGCCGGAAGTCCTTATCATAGGAACCGGAGCATATGGTGTTATGAAGGTCTCAGGGGAAGTCACGGAGTTACTGGAGAGCAGAGGCATTGAGTTCAGGATAGAGAAAACAGGGGACGCATGCAGGCTCTATAACGAGATCTCAAAGGAGAAAAACGTGGTTGCAGCACTACACCTAACCTGTTAGGATCTTCCGTGCTATCCTGAAATCCCTCCCTGAATGCACGACTAAGAGTACCTCCTTGATATTCATAACACTACACGTTTTTATTTCATCGATTATTATCCTAGCCCCCTTTGCTATAGGGAACCCAGCAATTCCGCAACCGAGGCAGGGCATCGCCACAGTTCTGCAATTTAATCTATCTGCTCTTTTCAGGGCATTTCTAACGCAGTTTCTGATACTCTCCCCGGTAGCGTTTCTCGTTCCATAATCAGGCATTGATGCCGCATGAATCACATACTTTGCTTTTAACCGGTACGCTTCGGTAACAACAGCCTCCCCCAGTGGAATGGGTCCCTGAGCCACAGCGTCTCTTTCAATCTCCTGCCCGCCCGCCCTCTTCAAGGCCCCTGCAACACCACCGCCCATCATCAGGGAGGTGCCGGCCGCATTAACTATAGCATCAGCCTCTACATCACATATATCCTGCTTTCTGAGAGTGATTTTCATGTAATCCCCCGATATACTGATTAAATACCTATAGATAAAAACAACAAGGAAGATGGATGTAGTGGGCTTTGGGGCTCTTAATCTGGACAGGCTGTATGGGGTTGAGAAACTGGCTGGAAGAGGAGAGCATGAGGAAATCACCGATGTGAGGGAGTCTCCCGGGGGATCCGCCGCCAACACCATATCCGGGTTGGCAAAACTGGGCTTAGAGACAGGCTTTATCGGAGCAGTTGGAGACGACCCGGAAGGCAGGATCCTGATTGATTCATTCACCGAAGATGATGTAGATACCAGGGGAATAAGCATAATCAAGGGAAGAACCGGCATAGTAATCGGGTTCGTGGACTCTGAAGGGGAGAGAACCCTCTACCCCTACCCGGGCGTAAATAATGAGATCAGGTTTAGGCATGTGGATGTTGGATATGTGAAGAAGGCGAGGATTCTACACCTGAGTTCCTTCGTTAACAGGGAACAATTCAAGACCCAGAAGAGATTAGTTAGGGAGGTATATCCGGAGGTTGAGATAAGCTTCAGTCCCGGGATATTGTACGCAAGATTTGGGCTCAGGGAACTGAAAACAGTAATAGGAAGGAGTAGGGTGGTGTTCCTGAATGATTCCGAGATCAGAGAAATTACCGACAAAGAATACGTGGAGGGAAGCAGGATACTGGTGGATGCGGGGGCCCAGGTTATAGTGGTAACTCTCGGAGGGAAGGGGTGCTTCATCACAGACGGTAAAGATTCTTATAGGATAAAGGCTGTTCCCACAAGGGTTGTTGACACCACCGGGGCAGGAGATGCCTTTGCAGCCGGTTTCCTCTACGCGTTGATAAAAGAGAAATCAATAAAAGACGCAGGGGAAATAGGGAACAAATTAGCCTCCCTGTGCATCCAGGAATTCGGGGCAAGATGCGGCCTGCCAAGACAACTAGATTAAATAAGAAAAAGAAAGAAAAAAGAAAAATCAGACTGCGCTACATGGGGGGCATTCCGCCCATTCCGCCCATTCCGCCCATCGCAGCCATGTCTGCGGGTGAAGGTCCTCTTGACTTGGATCCTGCGATCACATCATCTATTCGCAGAATCATCTCCGCTGCCTCTGACGCTGACTTCACTGCCTGGGTTTTTATAAGCAAGGGCTCGATAACACCAGCCTTCCACATGTCTCCCACTTTGTTCTCTAAAACCAAGACGCCATGGTTAATTTGGTCTTTCTCGTGTTTAGCTCTTAGTTCCACAAGAGTATCTATGGCATCCATTCCAGCGCTTTCTGCGAGTGTTCGGGGGATTATCTCCACCGCTTCTGCGAATGCAGCTATGGCCAGTTGCTCTCTTCCACCGACTGTGTCTGCGTACTCCCTGAGTCTCCTGGCGAGTTCAATCTCAACTGCACCGCCTCCAGCTACTACCTTTCCGTACTCGATCGCAGCGGCAACCCCACCTAAAGCATCGTGAATTGCTCTCTCTACCTCATCAACCACGTGCTCTGTACCTCCTCTCACAAGTAAACTCACAGCCTTAGGGTTTTTGCATCCGCTCACAAAAACCATCTCATCCCCTGAAACCTTCTTCTCCTCAATATCTGCGGCGTAACCCAGATCCTTAGCGTTTAGATCCTTCAGGTTGGTGACTATGGTGGCTCCAGTAGCTTTCACCAGTTTCTCCATATCTGACTTCTTTGCTCTTCTGATCGCAAAAATGCCTTTTTTTGCCAGGAAGTGCTGGGCCAGGTCATCGATGCCTTTCTGGCAGAATACTACGGTGGCTCCGGATTTGGCTATTGCCTCAACCATATCCTTTAACTGTTTTTCTTCCTGAGCGATGAAGCCCTCCAGTTGACTTGGATCGGTTAGCTGTATTTTAGCATCAGTTTCGGTTTCCTTGATCTCTATAGCTGAGTTAATCAAAGCAATTTTGCCTCCAGAAACCCTTCTGGGCATACCTGGATGTACTCTCTCCTTATCAACTATTATGCCCTGGATTAATTCAGCATCAGCTATGCTTCCTCCCTGCTTTTTCTCAACCTTCACGTTGTCCAGATCAACAACCCATTCTCCATCCTCTTTCTCTGCTATCTGTTTCACAGCAGTCACACATAAATCAGCCAGCAATTCCTTGGAGGCTTCCGCTCCCTTCCCTGTCATGGCTGTTATTGCTATCTCAGTCAAAAGCTTTTCGTCTTTGATTCCCACATCTCTTCCGATATCATTAAGAATCTCATCTGCTTTGATTGCTGCCATCCTGTATCCCTTGCCTATTACTGTGGGGTGTACATTTTTCTCCAGGAGGTCCTCGGCGTTCCCCAGCAGTCCTCCGACGAGAACTACTGCGGTTGTTGTTCCGTCGCCCACCTCATCATCCTGGGTTTTAGCAACCTCCACAATCATCTTGGCTGCAGGATGCTCTATGTTCATCTCATCCACTATGGTGGCTCCGTCGTTTGTGATGACGACATCTCCCAGATCATCCACCAGCATTTTATCCATCCCTCTTGGTCCAAGAGTGGTTCTTATGCTTTCAGCCACGGCTTTGGCAGCCCCAATATTTACTCTCTGTGCGTCTTTTCCTGTGGTTCTCAATGCCCCCTCGGGCAGTATAAGTACCGGTTGTCCATTCATTTTTATATTCACCTATTTTTTTATTTTAAATAAAACGGATTTATGTAGTGATTTGTTATGGGTTTGAGTGTCGATTCATCCCTTTTATTTTACCCGCAGATTGCCAACCACGCATAAAAAGAGAAGTTTATTGACGAGATAATTCATAGGTTTAAGTGTTTATAAATACCCCTAATTTTCCGCAACAATCTCTATGAGCTCCCTGGAATCTTTTATATCAATCAACTCCCTTGGTTTAATTAAAGGTATATCAACATCCTGCTTCCTTTCACTTACACACACCCTGTAAGAGCCGATAATCTGTGAGACCTCATTCACCACCTCTATCTTCCTCCCCAGGCGTCTTGTGTCATTACTAATTAAGGTCAAAATCCTCTTATCACAGGATACCTCATCCGCTACTATATCGAAGGGGGCGATGGTGGACAGCACCTCAAAACCCATGTTTTCTAAGCCCCCCATAACCGCCCTCTTCAGGTGAGTCAGGTTTTCAGTAATGTGAGTCTTATCCACCTCACGGTGTTTATCAGATACCAGCAGTTCCCGAGGAACACGTATATCCTCATCCAACATCTCCATCAGCCTGTTTGCGACATCCAGGGAGATCTTCCCCGACTTCTCATATCTGTAGATGCTCTGCTTCGACACCCCTAATTTATATGCAAGCTCCCGTTGGGTCATACTACGGATCTTTCTTAATTCCACAAGCAGCTTGGAGTTGATAGTCACACAATAATCGCCTCTTATAGAGTACACCACAGGCATTCTCCCCTCGAGAACTCTTTTAAGGGTTCTCATATGGACCACATGGATGCCATATCTCTCATAGACTGTTCCGGTAGAAAGCGTAGTTGATTTCATACACTCACCTACAAGCAGTGGAATCCCGGACACCAAGGCAGCTATTCTTCCAAGCTCAAAGGCATTCTCTCGGCCAAAGCCTTCGATATTCGATAGAATCTTGATCAAAAGTAAATTCTCTTTTTTCGCCAGAAGATCAAATGAACTCCGTATACCGCTGCAATCAGCAACCATGAATCCATTATCCTCCAATAATCCGATTGTCTCCTGTATAATGCGCCCTCTCATTTTTACTCTATAAACGTCTTATGTAATGCCTTCACCACCCGGCCACCATCTTCCTCATTCACCATAAAAGATATATTTACCTCAGATGAACCCTGAGCTATCATGATTATATTCGCATCTTCATCCGCTACTGTCTTGAATATCTCTGCAGCCAACCCTTTAGTGCCATGCATCCCCACCCCAACCACAGCTACTATGCACACATCTTCTATTAACTCCAGTTCCCGAATACCATTATCCACAAAGTTTTCATTTAATAATCCTATCACGTCATTCAGGAACTCCTTTTTTATGACAAAAGACAGGTTGGATTCCAGAGACCCGGATATCATCAGCGGACTTATGTTGTTGTCCCCTAACGTCGTGAAAAGCCTTCCGGGAATGTCTGGGATTTCCGCCATACCCACCCCCTTCAGGTTAACTATACCCACATCCTTGTGCATTGTAACAGCCTTTATCACACCTTCAGCCTTTTCCTGTTCCCTCACTATGACAGTACCAGTTCCCTGCGGATTGAATGTGTTCTTGATAATTACTGAGATATCAGCGTCCATGGCTGGCTCGATCATTTTGGGGTGGATTACTTTTGCCCCAAAGTACGCCAAATCCACCGCCTCGATATGAGAGAGCGCAGGTATTAATCTGGCTGATTTTACTATCTTAGGGTCTGCGGTTAGGATACCATCCACATCAGTCCATATCTGCACCTCATCCGCCCCCAGATACCTAGCTATCAATGATGCAGTATAGTCTGAACCTCCCCTGCCCATAGTAGTCATAGTACCGTTTTTATCGGCGGCTATGAATCCAGTAACCACCGGAAGAATTTTTTTACCTAGGAGAGGCCCCAAATTATCCTTAATCCTATGCTCAAGCTCCCTGAGAATCGGTCTGGCGTGTCCAAACCTGGAATCTGTGAGAATACCTGCCTCATATCCAGTTAATGCCATTGAATTAACACCCGATGCATTAAACGCCCCGGACAAAAGTAATACAGAGAATCTCTCACCGAAAGATAGAATGTAGTCAAGTGATTTAGGGGACAGATCCTCCAAGTAACCGACCCCCAGTAAAGTAGTCTTCAGATCCTCAGCTAACTCAGAGATATCATTTTTTGTTTTATCTAGGATCTCACCACCCCCTATGACAACCTCTGCTGTAGACATATATTTTTCCAGAATCTCCTGATGGAATTTATCCACCTCCTTTCTCACAACAGCAGTTGGGAGATTAATTACCCTCTTGGATATCTCAACTAAATTATTTGTAACCCCCGCCATCGCAGATACAACCACCACCTTCCCACCTGATTCACTGTTCACTATCTCAACAACCCTCTTAATCTCCCTGCCAGAAGCCAGCGAGGTCCCACCAAACTTCATCACCATCATTTTAGAGATATTGGATATTCAAGATTAAATAACAACCCATTAGTAGCGATGCCCAGCCCCTGTCGCAGTTTCTCTCGGAGTTAGCCGAGGACTAATGTGTGTTTCGCTTCGCTCAAGCACACTGAATGAATTCAATTCAAATTTAATTCAATGGGGCTGAACAAAATGAACGCCCCACCTTTCGCCAGCCTTTATTAAAGGCTGCTCGGAGTTAGCCGACGACTAAGGTGCGGCATGCGCTCCCACAGTCGCTTAGCCACACCGAACAAATAAGCAAATTACAGTTAATGCAGAGCCACTAGCATATGTGGCTCGTTTTGATCGACCTTTTATTGAAAGGTCGACAGTGGTGTTAGCCCATGTCGCAGTTTCGCGACGGGAAAGGTGCGGCATGCGCTCCTCTCAGTCGCTTAGCCACACCGAACAAGTAAATAACTGATTATTAAGACAGAGCCACTAGCCAGTAGCGTATGTGGCTCGTTTTAATCGACCTTTTATTAAAAGGTCGGCAGTGGTGTTAGCCCATCTTCTGTCAGCCTATCCTATCGCCTAAGGCAATATCTGGCCGTGTAGCATTCGTCTAAGCACCTAAAAAAGGCTTGCATCCGGTGGGATATCCCCGTTTCACAAACCCACACACATCTTCATACTTATAGAATCACTATCACCTGTGGGTGGGTCTCTCGTCTCTGTGGATAATCCTTAATTT
Source organism: uncultured archaeon (assembly GCA_965602195.1). GTDB lineage: Archaea > Altiarchaeota > Altiarchaeia > IMC4 > QMZM01 > CBFCYF01. The sequence continues at coordinate 27,388 of CBFCYF010000001.1, forward strand.
TCATTAAGTCAAAAAAAAGACCACTTTAGATGGATGGATGGAACTTCCTCACCTCAAATGAGGCGGACGCTACCTCACCACTACCTGGAAACTAAGGATAGTACATGCAGATAACTTATCGCTAGGAATATGTTAGTTATTCGGCGATTAGTACAAGTAGGCTTAATACCTCGCCGAAGCTTGGCACTTACACCCCTTGCCTATCAAACTCCTCTTTTAGGAGAACCTAACCCACCTCTTTTTGGGAATCGTTTCAGGCCTAGATGCTTTCAGCCTTTATCGATCACAGCGTAGCTACCCAGCGTGCCTTGTCAGACAACTGGTAAACCAGAGGCTGCGGTCCATTGTTCCTCTCGTACTAAATGAGCCTTTCCCTCAGGTGGATGACACCTCCAGTAGATGCCGCCAAACTGTCTCGCGACGTTCTAAACCCAGCTCACGTTTCCCTTTAATGGGCGAACAACCCCACCCTTGGGTGCTGCTGCACACCCAGGATGGAAAGAGCCGACAGCGAAGTAGCAAGACGCGGGGTCGATGTGTACTCTTGCCCGCGACCACTCAGTTATCCCCGGGGTAGCTTTTCCATCAGCTCGAACCCCCATTAATGAGGTGTCGAGGTTCGCTAGACTAGACTTTCGTCTTTAGATTCCTTGCTGTTCGGAATCTAATCAAGCCGACTTTTGGTCTTGTCCTCTACTGCGGATTTCTGACCCGCATGAGTCGACCATTAGATACCGTTGATATTGTTTCAACGGTGTACCGCCCCAGTCGAACCGCCCACCTGCCGATGTCCTCTAAAAGAGTTAGGGAGGTAGTTAAAGAAGGGTGGTGTCTCATTTTCGACTCCACTATCTCCGAAAAGATAGCTTCGATGTCTACCACCTACACTGCGCAACGTTAACCAAAACCCAACGACAAGCTGCGGTAAAGCTCCACGGGGTCTTCGCTTCCCACTGGAAGTCTCTGGCCTATTCACCAGAAAGGTAGGTTCACCGAGTTCCGACCTGGGACAGTGGGGATCTCGTTAAACCATTCATGCAGGCCGCCAATTAAGCGGCAAGGCATTTCGCTACCTTAAGAGGGTCATAGTTACCCCCGCCGTTTACCGGCGCTTAACTCCATTGGACTGGAGCTTAACGTACCGGTACTGGGCAGGTATCAGCCCCTATACACATCCTTACGAATTTGCAGGGACCTGTGTTTTTATTAAACAGTCGGACCCCCCTTGTTATTGCAACCTGTCACTCGCATGACAGGCACCCCTTATCCCAAAGTTACGGGGCTAATTTGCCGACTTCCCTAGGTCGGATTAACTCGCCACGCCTGAGGTTTCTCACCTTGGGCACCTGTGTCAGTTCTGGGTACGAACATATGAGATCCTATCACCTCCCTTTTCATGGTCTCCGGGGATGATCTGAACTGCCATAGACAGCCATTCAGGATTTAGACTGTTTCTCACCGTTACGGTACTCCACAGTCTTATCTCCTTTAGATACAACGACAATTGTACTCAAACTACCCTAAAGAGTTAGAAGGTGACCAAGCGTTGCCGCAAGTACTCATATGGCACTGGAATATTAACCAGTTTCCCTTTTGGAGTTTATGAATTACACTATCCTTAGGATCGGCTAACCCTCAACTGAAAAACATTGTTGAGGAACCCTTGCCCTTCAGGCGACGAGGATTCTCACCTCGCTTTGCTGTTACTACTGGTAGAATTCTTATCCTTGCAGGATCCACCCCTCCTTAAAGAGAAGCTTCTACTCCCACAAGGCACCTCCCTACGTAATCTCCATTCGGAGTATTGCGGTATCGGCGACAGACTTAGTCCCGTCCATTTGCAGGGCCCCAAGTCTCGGCGAGTGAGCTGTTACGCACTCCTTAGAGGATAGCTGCTTCTAAGCTAACCTTCTCGATGTCTGTGACCTGAGACGCCTTTGCTTACACTTAGCCTGTACTTAAGGGCCTTAACCGCAAGCAGGGTTGTTTCCCTTTCGGACAAAGAGCTTACCCCTCTGCCCTTTTTCCCGCCTTCTACGATGATTATGCCTTCGGAGTTTGACAGGATAGTGAGGGCTTTCGCCCCCTAGCTACCCAATCAGTGCTCTACCACATAATCGATCTCCAGCAAGACTGACCTTAGGGTCATTTCGGGAGGAGCCTGCTATTGTCAAGCTCGATTGGCATTTCACCCCTATCCCGAGGTCATAAGAACGGATTGAGTCCAGAACCTCTTCGGGCCTCCATCCTACAGTTGTAGGACTTCACCCTGCCCCGGGTTAGATCGCTTGACTTCAGGTAGTGCCCATACGATTAATGGCAATCATACCATGTCCCTGACATCACGAAGATGCTGCGGACCATTGCTCTCACTATGGCTTTCGCCTCACCGCATAGACACACTCTCTACCTCGTGTTTCAAGACGAACGACACCATTGCCAAATACGTGCTCGTAAACTTCACACATACGCAAAACAACAGTACCTATCCATCACCATACAGTTTCAGGTTCTTTTAACCTCCGGTCAGAGATCCTTTTCAGAATTCCCTCACGGTACTAGTAAGCTATCGGTCTTGATACGTATTTAGGGTTAGGAGTTAATGCCTCCCATATTCATGAGCAATATCCAATGCCCACTACTCTTGAATCCCAGCAAACCATCTTAGTGTGCGACTACGGGGCTATCACCCTCTAAGGCGTCCTTTTCCAAGGAACTTCATCTTATCTAAGGAAGGTCAACCGGAACCACACCACATCTTCTCAATGTTTCCACTGAGAATTCAGTTTGCCCTATTCGGATTTCGGTCGCCCTTAATAACCGAATCGCGTTTGCTTTCTTTTCCTGCGGGTACTAAGATGTTTCAATTCCCCGCGTTCCCATCCCTCTCCGGGATAATTAGGAAATCCCCGGTTCTAAGGCTGCGTGCGCCTCACCGGGGCATATCGCAGCTTGCCACATCCTTCTTCGGCGATCAAGCCAATCCATCCCCTGTATGGTTTAAACTAACACATCCCTCTGGCGAGTTATCAACATGTACTATCCTTCATCCACAACTCGCATTGTGAACTGCATAACTAGAACCTGATATACTGAGGTAGTCTTTTCACAGGCTGACACCAGTCTACTACCCTATCAAAGAACGAATATAATAATGGTAATCTAGACTTAAAAATACCCTGATCATTAGGAATCTATTTTAATGATCTTGATTGATGAAATTGGATTAGGTTAGATGGACCCGTCGGGATTTGAACCCGAGGCCTCCCGCGTGCAAGGCGGACGATCTACCGAACTGATCTACGGGCCCGATCCCGCGACGTCTACCTCCCATTCCAACTGCGAATATAAGAGATTTGACCCCTAGTGTGGATCCATAATTTCTTGGAGGTGATCCAGCCGCAGATCCCCCTACGGCTACCTTGTTACGACTTAACCCCCCTTGCGAGCCTAGGATTTGAATCTCCCGTCGGAAGAACCTCATCCTAAGTCCACTCGGTTGGTTTGACGGGCGGTGTGTGCAAGGAGCGGGGACATATTCATCGCAAGATGGTAACTTGCGATTACTAGGGATTTCACCTTCATGAGCCTGGATTTCAAGGCTCAATCCGAACTGAGACATGGTTTAGGGATTAGCTCGCTCCTCTCGGAGTTGCAACCTATTGTCCATGCCATTGTAGTCCACGTGTAGCCCAAGAGATTTGGAGCATACGGACCTATCGTCGACCGCACCTTCCTCTGACTCATCGCCAGCGGTCCCTTCATAGTGCTCCCCCCTTCTCAGAGGAGATAGCAAATGGAGGCACGGGTCTCGCTCGTTAGCCCACTTAAGGGTACGTTTCACAGTACGAGCTGACGACGGCCATGCACTACCTCTCGGCTTGTTAGGTAAGGTCATTAGCCTGACCATCATCCTGCCGTCGCCCTTGGTAAGTTGCTCGGCGTTTTATCCAATTGAACCGCAGACTCCACCCCTTGTGGTGCTCCCCCGCCAATTCCTTTAAGTTTCAGCCTTGCGGCCGTAGTCCCCAGGCGGTGGGCTTAACGGTTTCCCTTCAACACTTCATGAACCCTAGGTTCAAGAAACGCTTAGCCCACATCGTTTACAGCTAGGACTACCCGGGTATCTAATCCGGTTTGCTCCCCTAGCTTTCATCCCTCACTGTCGAGCCCGTTCTAGCTAGGTGCCTTCGCCGTTGGTGACCTTCCTGGGATTATAACATTTCACCGCTACCCCAAGAATGCCCCTAGCCCCTCCCGGCTCCTAGTCCAGTAGTATTCTCTGCAAGCCCTATCGTTAGGCGACAGGATTTCACAAAGAACTTACTGAACCAGCTACGGATGCTTTAAGCCCAATAAACGTGACTACCACTCAGGCTGCCGGTGTTACCGCGGAGGCTGGCACCGGTCTTACCCAGCCTTTATTCTTAGAGCTTTTTACACTCTACAAAAGTTCCCATTGTATGAGAACACTTGGAGTCCCCCCATCACGCTTTCGCGCATTGTGGAGGTTTCGCGCCTGCTGCGCCCCGTAGGGCCTGGATCATTGTCTCAGTATCCATCTCCCGGCTCCTACTCCCATAGCCGGTATGGATTGTAGCCTTGGTGAGCCATTACCTCGCCAACAAGCTAATCCACCGCAGACCCATCCTTGAGCAATGACATCGGCATCAGATGCCATCCTTTGAGTAAGAGTCATTCCAGAATCTCTCACCTAAGGGGTATTAGTCTCAGTTTCCCGAGGTTATCCCCCTCTCAAGGGCAGGTTGTCCACGTGTTACTGAGCTATCCGCCGAACTTCCTTGCCGGAAATTCTGACTTGCATGGCTTAATCAGACTCCAATAGCAGTAGTCTCCAGCAGGATCAACTGGTATTATTGGCCGCAATTAATATTGACTGAATCCACACTAGGTATAGTCTCTCAACACATCAAGCCCCAATATTGGGGCCATCATAAACTCATAAAATCAATTGATGATAATGGAAGGAGATGATCATCCTCCCTCAATTGAGTTCATTAATATTAGAACATTCAGATTTAAAAAGCAGAGAGATAACACAGAAACAGAAGAGTTTATAAATAGGAACTACCTCTTTAATAACTGATGAAAATCAACTCATTCTTCGTTTTATTGATTCTAATCGTGGGGCTGATTATTAGCATGGATATAGTTTATTGTACGCATACGACTACAACATCCACAAGCACCAGCACATCCACAAGCACCAGCACATCCACAAGCACCAGCACATCCACAAGCACCTCAACCACCGTCGAAAAGAATAAGGTCGATATGAACCTGAAAAGCGAAGGAAAATGCATCAATGAAGAGGTATTGATCAGAGCCGAAACCATTAAAGGACGTCCCATCAACAATGTGAACATAAGAATATTTTTTAACGGAAGCAAGATAGCCTATGGTCAGACAGACTCTGAGGGAATATTCACATTCACCCCCAGAGATGTTGGGAAACACATGATAACAGCCGGAAAAACAGACTTCAACACCGCCAATATCAGCGTTGATGCTGTCAACTGCTCACCCGCCACCACAAGCACAACCACCTCATCCACAACTACAAGCACCACAACCACCATCGAAAAGAAGAAAGCCGACATATACCTGAAAAGTAAAAGAAACTGCATCAATGAAGAGGTAGTGATCACAGCCGAAACCATTAAAGGACGTCCTATCAACAATGTGAATATAAAAATATTTTTTAACGGAAGCAAGATAGCCCATGGTCAGACAGACTCTGAGGGAATATTCACATTCACCCCTAAAGATGTTGGGAAACACATGATAACAGCCGGAAAAACAGACTTCAACACCGCCAACATCGGCGTTGATGTTGTCGATTGCAGAACGGGTATGGATGGTAGGGCAGTATTGGTTGTAAGGGTAAGAACCGATAAGAATGAAACTTATCCCGGAGACATGTTCTATGTGATGGCGGATATTGGAGTAAAGGACGGAGATTCAAACGGAGTAGGCGCAACCATAGAGGTTCCTGAGGGATTTGATGTTGACAACACCACGATTATAATAGAGGAATTGATAGAAGAAGGTGGAGAAAGAACCCTGACGTGGTGTGTTAAATCCTCTAATTCAACTCCTGAAGGGGAGTATTCATTTACGATAAAGGGTTTTGACGTGGATCATAGGGGGAAGGTAGAAACCCATACAAATAAGGTCTATGTTAAAGGCAGGATGGAATCCTCCCCTGAAGGTGATGCAGGAGATGGAGTCGTGAAGACAATACAGGAGGGCATCTATGGGTTCACGGAGAAGGTTTATGACATTGCTTCAAATACCCCCAGCTGGATAATCCTATTGCTCCTGTTGTTGGCGTTGGTTTATGTCTACCATGTGGGATCCCGCATATACTATACAAAGGAGCATGAGAGTGGGAGGGTAGATGAAAATAAGGAAGAGATTGATGAGGGGGAGAATAAGGAGGAAAAGAAAATCTCTCTGGAAGAGGAATTGAAGGGGATAGATAATGAGTTGAAGAAGATGGAGTTCTGAAGACAACATAGGAGGGCATCTATAGGTCCACGGAGAAGGTTTATGAGATTGCTTCAAATACCCCCATTTGGATAATCCTATTGCTCCTGTTGTTGGCGTTGGTTTATATCTACCATGTGGGATCCCGCATATACTATGCAAAGGAGCAGGGGATTGGAAGGATGGAAGAAAATAAGGAAGAAGAAGGGATAGAGGGGGGATAATGTATGCTCACTCCCCCTTAACCTCCAGTTCTTTTATGTGTGCCTCCCTCCAGTTCTTTTATGTGTGCCTCCCTCCAGTTCTTTTATGTGTGCCTCGATTTCTATTAATCTCTTTTGGTAATCCCTCACAATCTCTCTGAAACTTTCCTCATCCAGAGCCCTTTTATGGTATTTAAGCCGGCACATATTAATCATGTACTGCACCTTATCCTTTTCCTTCATGAGAGCCGTTAACTCATCTTCTTTTTCAGGCTCAGTGATGACCTCCCCCCTCAGTCTACTCTCTAATTCATCTCTCTCTCTTTCCAGCTCTCTTATGGCTCTTCCCCTTCTGAGGAATACCTGATCCACAAGGATGATAAGTAGGATGAATATGGCAACAATTATCACTATCCAGATCCCGTGGTCTTCCTGGAACCCACTCTCGCTGATGGATTCCATAGCTATCTTAAAGTCAACCTCCCTGATTTCCCCGCTACTCAAATAGAATGTCTGGGTTGGATTTTTCTTTCCGAGCCTGACATAGATGTCATAGTTCTCGTTAGATGCTAGGGTTGCATTGTAGTAACCCCTCTCATCTGTTACACATGAGGCCACAGGAGTACTGTGATCTGATGAGAGGAATATATCCACAGTTACCCCCACAAAAGGTTTGCCGTCGTCTGTGTTGAGAACATAACCCTCGATGGTGGAGTTACTCACTGCGTTAACCAACACAATAGGCAAGATCAACATAAGGGAGAATATAATCAATCTTATTTTTAACATCTTAACCGCTTGTTATGTAATACATAGATAATATGCTATAAATACACTTTTTTAGTTAAGATGATCACGATAAATTTCGCCACAACCAACCCCCATAAGGTGAAGGAGGGAAATTCTGTGGGTAAAAAATATGGGGTTAGTTTCAGGCAGGTAGCAGAAGGATACCCTGAGGTCCGCGATGAGGATGTGGCCGTAGTTGCCGAAGAAGGCGCAAGGTATGTATTCGATAAAATAAAGGAGACGGTAATTGTTGAGGACACCGGGTTGTTTATAGAGATCCTGAATGGATTCCCGGGATCCTATTCCGCCTTCGTGTTTAATAAGATAGGTAATGAGGGAATCCTCTCCCTGTTAAAGGAAAATGAAAGGCGGAAAGCAAGATTTGTGTCAGCTATTGGCTACTGTGATTCCAGTGGAGTGAAGATATTCAGGGGAGAGGTTGAGGGTTTTATAGTAGATGGGATGAGGGGGGAGGGAGGCTTTGGCTACGACCCCATATTCCAGCCGCATGGGTACGATAAGACCTTTGCGCAGGATTACTCCCTGAAGAACAAGATCTCCCACAGAAAGAGGGCATTTCAGCTCTTCTGCGAGTGGTTCAGGGAAAACCGATAAAATCAATCGATCTGAAAAGCCTGCAGGGCAATGATACTGTCTCCGAATTTTATGGTGGAGACGCTCACATTGATGCTGTCCCCAACCCCAGAATCCATGTAGAGAACCGCATTAAACCTGTCGTTGTTCTCTATCATCACCACCCGGTCATCTACAATAATCCAGGGAGTAATTGAGATATGCCCTGTCTTTTTAAATTCAATATCCCCCACATTATTCCCGGATAGGATATCTCCGATGAAAGTGATGTTTGAGGATAGGGGAACACTGAAGGAAATACCTCCCTTCTGAAGGGAATAGGTCAGGTTTCTGCCATTAAGAACCTGTGATATATTCCTGAGGGATGCATTAAAGGATATGGTTGTCGTATTTTTTATTACATCTATCTCCACCCCCGCCAGATCCCTCAGCCTATTTAGGGTTTCATTGTTTAATGTTTCATTAAGAATAATCCTTGGGGGGTTAAGGTTAATTTTATCAGTATCCAGTCTATCTCTTACATCATTGATGTTGATATCTGAAGAAATTTCTCCGTTGACGGTGATGCCGGTTAAATTAACAATCTCCGCCGAAATATTTGGCCCAGCCTGAACTTTCTCCTCTTCAAAACCAATCATGGCCTCAATCGTATTGTTTTTTATCTTCCGGAACAAAGACGCGGTAACATAATCGCCCTCCACAATGTCTGCAGAGCCTACAACTTGTATACTGCCCAGCCCCGTAGTGTTCTGGAGTAACCTACTTACATATGACCCATGCAGGGAGTGATCAGAGAGTATGCCGTCCAGCTCCCCCCTCAGTTCGTCTAGGGTAGCATTGCCTCCATCCCCTACACCAAATCTGAGAATTATCCAATCACCGCACATATATCTGCCCTCAGGGTAGACAGATGGATTCGAAACCTCCGGCGGCTTAACCTCTACACCCGCTACACTAATATTACTGATGGAATTTATGGTGTAGTAACTAATGCATTTGTTACGGGGAACAACAACCACCTCAGGTATTACCTCAGTAACCTTCAGGATTATTCCACCGCTGAACTCCTCCATATTGTATGTCTCAACATGAATTCCCAGTATCTCTTTTTTAGGGGCGCCTCCCTCCTGAGAACCCAGGTACATAAAACCGGACAGCAGCATGCTGGCTGAGATCATGAATATTATGAAGAGATTCCATTTTCTTTTCTTATCCCTGCTCTCTTTCTTTTTCCTGTATTTTGCTTTTGCCATGATGCTTTAGTTTATTTAATTTCAACCTTAAATTATGCTATGGAAGGCAAGAATTTCATAAAAATTTCCTATACGGGAATGATCAAGGACGGGGATGTTTTCGACACAACAGATGAGAAACTGGCAAGGGATGAAGGGATTTATAATGAGGATAAGATTTATGAGCTGTTACCTGTAGTTGTTGGCGAGGGTCAGGTGATTAAAGGTTTGGATGAGGCGCTTGGGGGAATGAAGTTGGAGCAGGAGAAGGAGATAGAGATACCGCCAGAAAAGGCTTATGGTAGTAGGAATCCCAGCTTAATAAAGCTCGTCTCCAGGGGGGTTTTCAAACAGAAGGGCATAACACCGGTTCCCGGAATGAGCCTGGAGCTGGATGGCAGACCTGCAAGAATCCAGACCGTTTCAGGCGGCAGGGTGAGGGTAGACTTCAACCACGAACTGGCAGGTAAAACCCTTCTCTTCAAGGTTAAAATAGAGGAGAAAGCTAAAACCGACCAGGAGAGAGTGAAATTCCTGATAGAGAGAAACTTTAATTTCTCTAAGGGTTTTGGTGTCAGGGTTAAAAAAGATGGGAGGATAGAGATAAACATACCTAAAGAGGCGTATACGGATAAAAATATCGTGGTAAGGAAGGCTTCTCTGTCTGCTGAGATCTTCAGGTATCTTGAAGGCGATGACGTTGTCTACAGGGAGATATGGGAGAATCCGAAAAAGAAGGAGAAATAGGTTGGATGATGTAATCTGTTAAGAATGCTTTTTATTTGATGGATTCTAATAAACAGTATAATTGTCATGATTTATCATGATAGTCTACATCAAAGATGCCAAGTCTGAGTTCGATACAAAGAGAGATACTGGATGTGTTAATTAGTTTATATGAGAAGAAGAAGGAATCAGTCAAGGGGGATGATATAGCTAAGATGCTAGGCAGATCCCCGGGCACTATCAGAAACCAGATGCAGACCCTAAGAGCCTTAGGTTATGTGGAGGGCGTCCCAGGGCCCAAGGGAGGTTACTATCCCGCAATAAAGGCCTATGAGTCTATGGATATAGACTCCGTGGAAAGAATACTGGTCCCAGTCTTTGTTAATAATGTGGAGACTGAGGGGGTGTCTGCGAGGAAGATCGTATTTACCAAGATTACCGACGCCCATGAATGCGGCGCAGTGGTTGGTATCTTAGGCGATAGTAGGAAGATTAGGAAGGGAGATAACATAATGGTTGGGCCGACCCCGGTAAATCATGTAATTCTGAAGGGGGAGGTGATTGGGAGAGACGACAGTAAGCGGGAGCTTCTTATCGATGCTCATTCCATAACGAGCGTGCCAGAAGGTAAAGCAAGGGACGTCGCTACTAAAGATCTGATAAGCCTCAGTGGTTCTGAGGATATAAGAGAGTGTGCAAGACTCTTTGTAGATAAACGGATTAATGCGGCCCCAATAATAGAAGACAACCAGCTTGCAGGTATTGTGACCATAGCAGAGATTGTTAGAGCAACAGCAGCTGGAAGAACCAATATCAAAGCAAGAGATATAGCAGTAGAGAACGTATTTACCATCGACCATAACGCGGAACTCATAGACTGCATTAACAAGATGGAAAAACATGATGTGGGCCGGCTGATAGTAACAGAAAGCGATAAACCGGCAGGTATAATAACCAGGACAGACATAATCTACAGGATGAGCCACTGAGGAGGGAATCTGGAACAACAACCTATGCTTCTTTTATTTGTTTGAATAGAATCTCATCTCCCGCATCCATCTGTCGATGGTTTTTTCACCTTCTCTTGTGAGCTTGAATTTTCCGGTATCCTCAACCAGGTAGCCTTTCTCAAGCAGGGGAGCAGTCAGGTTGTTGAATTCTTTTTCAAAGTCGAACCCTTCACCTAGGCTGAATCCGAACTCGCTCAGGATTGGCACATACCCAGGTTGGAACACCTTTTCCGGGATGAAATAAGCTCCTTCTTTGTCCTTAAACCGTCTTCCCTCAGGCAATACATTATCCAACCCCTGAAACTCTTCAGCCTGTATCCTTCATAGTGTTTTGCAAGCGGCATCCCATACTTCGTGAAATCGGTTTCCTCTCCCTTCATAGAGGAGAGAGCTTCTCTGAAGAGCCCGAATGAGTCCTTGAGGATGTGAACTGCTATGTAGGCTCCGATGAGGGCGTCAACAGAATGTATCCCAAGGAGGGAGAATACTGCTCCAATGATGACTGCTCCTGCCACATAGATGTGATTCTTTGAGTCGATGGACTGTGAGATGAGTGCCAGACCCCCGTTCATTTTGCCGACGTATCGCTGGTAGATGGAGAGTATCACTGCAGCGGTTAACGCCACCAGTTCGACACCTATGACTAGAAGAGAGTTGGATATCGGCTTGATCGTGGAGGCGACAGCATCGAGAAGCGTTGTCGCTGATTCATAGCCAACAGTTAATCCGGTTAAAAACATCATCAGGGTTATGATTAGGGTGCCAAGATGCTCTCTTTTGAATCTGATGCCCACCCAGACTACGACCGCCGATGTTGTGTCGATTGCTGCGTCAGCTCCGTCCGCAATTAATGCGACGCTTCCGCTAACGAATCCGGCGGCAAGTTTCATCACCGCAAGGAAGAAGTCAATGATTACTGTGTTCCGGGCTGCTCCTGCAGGCGACATTATCTGCCTCCTGAAGATCTCAGCGCCTTTTTCCATATCTTTCGTGTGCTGCTGGGCTTGTTTCCTTCCTTCTGCTGTCAGCCCATATTTTCCTTCTTTGTTTAGGTGTACAAGATTTTTTTCAAGCAACTCCTCCAGATCTTTTCTGAATTCTGGCTCGACTGGTTCTCTTTTTCTGATCCGTCGTCTTTTTATGCGCTTCTTCTTCGAGCCGAGTCCGAGCTTGGACATGAATTCATCCACACGGTACCTGAAGTTTTCACCCCATTCCTCAAAGTACCTGGAGCCTATGGCGATGTGGGAGGCCATGTGCATGAACTTATCCCAGAGTTCCTCATAGCGCAGAGGCTCTGTCTTCAGCAAAGCCATCAGTATGAATTCACGGAAGCCTTCCTTGTGTTTCTTTTCACTCATTTTCTCATGGGAGGATATGTTTGGCTGCCAAGCTAATGAATCTAAGATTCCAGATTATAAATAAGGGGTTTAACCCATACGCTTGGGGGAAGTTTCCATAGGTGGAGAGTAGTAATTGCCTGTAGTTGGCAGATATATGAAAATGATTTTTAAGTTACGGAGGGTAAATAGATAATTATGAAGCTGAAGGTACATGTTTATTTAACAACCAGATCGGATCCGGTTGATGATCTTGATACAGTCCAAGGTTTTGATGAGCTGGAGTTGTGGAAGGAGAATAGTAAGTCGCATGCAGTTAAGATGTTTGAGTATGATGAGCTTGGCGAGCGTATGATAGAGGATTTGATGAATTTCACGATCCATGAATGTTATGCTTTGATAGCGTATCCTCCGGGGAAGGTGCATGAGGCTAGTGATGAGGTTGGCGGGATGTTGCTGCAGTTTCTTAAAGTTAATTCACAGAAGCTTAGGTGGGATCTGAAGGAGACGGGTTTAAGTTCTGAGTGGGATCCGAAGGAGATGAGTTTGGATTCTGTTTCAGCTGAGGAGTCGATTGAGGAGCTCAGGGGGTTAGTTGAGAAGTGCCGTTTTGTTGATTCATCGAGTTTGTGGGAGAACTTCACCTACGGCCTTGTCTCTGATAAGGACCTGAAGGACGGGGAATATGAAATCGATCTGGAGCTTGTGGTTGAATCTGATAAGGAATTGAGCACTGAATCCTGAAAAATATGTAGTGCTTAGTTCTCTGTGTCATTCATTTACCTGTTTTTCTTCTGCGTCGATGACGTTTCTTCCGTGTCGCAGTCCGGAAACTCGTATGTCGCTTCATAACAAGAATATTGGGAGTCGGTATTTAAGTATACAACTGGATGCGTTGGGAGGAGGGTTGATTGTAGTGCCTAACTTTTGTTTCAGTTCAATTGCCGGGGGCGGGCATTTGAGCACTGGTTATCTTTTTAGGCATACTCAAACCCCCTTCCAAATTACCCATCCTTTTTATATACTCTACGTTACTATGTTAATAACGGTGAGCGTATGAAAAGGACTAAATTAAATGCAGGAATGACTCCCAGAGAACAGGGGGTATATTTTTCGCTTTTAAACAGGGAAAAGGTTGTAACCACCATCAAGCAGGTTGCCCTAGATCAGAAAATTAGTGATGGAAACGCACGAAGAGTCCTTTTCAGTCTTGCGAGAAAATGCATCCTCTACAGAATATTTAAGGGATGTTATGTTGTTATCCCTCCAGATATGCTATACGATAGATCCAGTTTCATTAATGATCCCCACATCATCATAGACCAGTTAATGGAAGTCGTCAATCAAAAATATTATGTTGCATATCAATCTGCAATGCACCTGCATGGAATAGCACATCAAATCCCATTTACTCTGTCCGTTGCAGTACTAAAACAGAGAAAGCCATTGAAACTGGGTGAGAGCAGAATAGAATTCAGAAAAGTATCAAAGCGTGATTTCTTTGGAATACAGCAAATGAGATATTCAAACGCTTTTCTGAATGTTTCTGATATGGAAAAAACTATTCTGGATTGTGTGATGAGGTATGATCTATGCGGTGGCATGGATGAAGTCTGCAGGGCAATTTCAGATGCAGGAAAGAAAATCAAGTCAGGAAAACTGCTGGACTATATGGATAAACTGGATTGTAAACCTGTCTCACAGAGGCTGGGATTCATCCTTGATAAATTAGATCAGAGTGGTTACAAGGTAGATAAAAAATTAATTGCAGGCGTTGAAAAACGCGCAGGCAAAAAAACCTATCTTCTCGACCCAAAATCAGGGAAGAAAGGAAAGGCTTCAAGGCGATGGAAGATAATTGAGAATATAGATTGTATGAGCTGGGAGCATACTTGAATTAACAGAAACAAAGGTCAGGAAATGGGCGGATGCCCTGAATATCAAGGATCTAAGGCTTGCAGAATTAGATCTGAGATTATTAAATGCTTTAAAGGCAATCTACTCTGATTCGTTTTTGTCGGAAAGACTTTATCTAAAGGGCGGGACCGCACTGAATAAATTGTACTTGAGGGAAACTGCCAGGTTGTCCGTTGATCTTGACTTCAACGCTATCGGCAAGAAGAAAGAGGTACTGGAAGAGAGGAGATCTATCAGATTAAAAATAATTGAGAAATTAAAAGAGCAGGATCCAAACTACAGGACAAAGTCAAAAAGCAGGTATGAATTAACCACGATCCATCTCGGTTATGATCCCATCTTCGGCGGTGAAAAAGAACGAATTAAGGTTGAGATATCCAATGTCGAACGTTTCGCTGTTCTGGGTCGCACAGGAAAGGACATCAGCTCGCCATTCTTCAATGAGAGATTTAACGTGAACACATATCAGCTTGAAGAGTTAACGGCAACCAAGCTGAGGGCGCTTCACAGCAGACTGAAGGGAAGAGACATCTACGACCTGTATTTCATCTCGAATCTTGATATGGATATGAGACTTCTGAGGAAGCTGGTGATTTATTATTTCTACAGGGCGGGAAAGATTTTCAATCCAAAATTGTTTTTCAGGAATATCCGGGAGAAGTTCAGGTCAAAGAAGTATGTTGACGATGTGTCGGGGTTTGTCAGATCGGACATTGAGTTTTCCATAGACGATGCAGTAAAGAAGGTTTTGTCACACTATTCGTTTCTCGGCAGGCTGGATGAAAGGGATGAAAATTTTATTGCATTATCAAGGAAACTGCTCGGTAAAGCCGCGTCAAAAGACAGACTAAGAATTATTTCAGAAATAGGATATCCGTTATCGTATCTCTTCGGACCTGATGCCGTAATCTCAGATGAAGCGAAAGGTATGGATGTGGAAGACATCAAGGTATTCATACGGCGTTCCTAGAGTTAGAAGTCGGGATGTGAACCAATATTTCAGCTCCGAAAAGAGGCACAATTCTTCAAGTAAAAACTGATATGCTGCGACAATAAAAATATTTTCTTTGCCGAGGGCGGGACTTGAACCCGCGACTTCCACGTTATGAGCGTGGCACTCCGGCCTACTGAGCTACCTCGGCATTTAAGCTTTAATAAAGCTTGACTGAAGGTGCTATCTTCGACCCCACGATCGTGATAACACCGCATTTTTTTACTTATTTAGGGTGGCTAAGCGACTGAAAGAAGCACATGACACACCTCGGTCATCCGCAAAAGGGTTATTAATTATTGTTCTACTGAGTTTAATTAAATTCACTACCAGATAAATAAATAAAATTTATATATCTTTAGATACCATAAATTATTTTCCTTTACCCCGCCTTAGCGTAGCTTGGTTTAACGCGTCCGGCTGTAGTTGGATTTCACGGTCACGCACCGTATATGGACGCATAGGTAGCAGTCACCGGAAGATCCCCCGTTCAAATCGGGGAGGCGGGATATATAATATAAAAAAAAGAGGAGGTAAAGGAAATGAGTGAAAAAACAGCATATCTGCTGGTGAAGACCAGCGGGGGAAAAGCTAAGGAGGTGTTGAAGGATATCAGGGAAATCAAGGGCGTCATAGAAGCCAGCGGAGTATACGGTTCAGTGGATATAGTCGCTAAATTGGAGGCAGAGGACATAGCAAGCCTGGTTGTTGACGAGATAAGGCGATTAGATGGAGTGACAGACACCAACACCCTGATAGTGGCCCTCTAAAGGGCCCCTATGTGTTTGCCCCGGTAGTGTAGTGGACTATCATGTGAGCCTGTCGCAAACTTTAAAGAAAAGTTTGATCAAAACAGGTGCCATCTTCATTTCATTCGATGGCACTTAAGTAGTAGGGACGGTTTGCAGTCAGCTTGCGACTCGGGTTCGAATCCCGACCGGGGCGATTATAAAACAGTTCGACTCCCTTCCCACTAGTCGATTGGGGTCGAATAATATAAACGTTTCTGTGTCTCAAGAAAAAATCGTATCCCTTGGAGGTAAATAAAATGCCTGCAAGGGCGGAAAAACCATGTTGGGACATACATAACAGACGGAAAAAAGATGATATGGCCATGGAGGCCTTAGCCGCTTCCAGGATATGCGACGGGAACCGGTAGCTGATTCTGGGGTTTGTTCGGCATAAGAAGGTTGCCGAGAATTTGGGCATATCGCGGCAGACCAAGTACCTGCATTATCTGCGGATTCTAGCCGAGCTTCTACGATTTTCTTAGGCACCGTCAAATAATACTGGCCATGCTTAATCTGCTGTAATTTCATTTTTTCTATGTCATTCTCTGTGGGATTATTCGGGATTTTTTATTGATGGCATGTGCATTACACTAATGTTTATTAATTTTTTTCTTAATTCATAGTGGTCTTTGTAATAGCAATATGCATATCCCTTTGTTTCAGTAGAGCCTGAAGACGAGAGCAGAACATCTTTAAGCGTACAAACATCAAACGATATATGTTCATCGGTTCCTATCCTAGAGCAATGAAAACTCACGTAGCCGGGTGTACCAAATACTGAGTCACCCTTTTGGTATCTATAGGGCTCCAAGGGGGTTGTTGTTGCTATAAGCTTGTCGTTACGATAAATTTGTATCTTATTCACCACTGTGTAACATTCAGGGTATTCCCCCAATGTCTCAACTCTTAAAATAGTCTCCTCTTCAAAAGATAAAAAAAGACCAAAATCAACACATTCTGTAACTCCGCTACTGTCTATAAAGAAGGTACAAAATCTCTTTGTGCCATTCAACCCATAAAACTCATGATTATATACTGCAATTCCACTAACTTCATGGCAACCCCCATGAATAGTGACATCAGGGGGCGAGACTGGGAAAAGAACAGGATTAATATATCTATCATAAATAATACCTGTAAGGATACCAATAACGAAGCTTAGAATAATTGTAAGTATGAAAAAATAGGATTGTACCTCAATATTTTTTCTAAATGTTGGTGATTGTTTCCAAAACCTTTTGATTGACCATTTTCTACCCATTTCAGATCTCAACGATAGACTTACTATGAAAAGATAAGGTATTTATAGGACAAAAGTACAGTAGTATTTAAGGGATACGTGCTTGATCACTGCTTGCGACCGGGGCGTCCGCCTTAACTCTTTAAGGTTTTTCGGGTGCTGTATCTATTTCTTCTTTGATTTAATGTATTCCTTGATCGCCCCTTTTTTTACATGCCAATTCCTGCCCAACTTTATTGCCTCAATCCTGCCTTTTCTCGCAAGCAAGCTGAGGTATTCCTGGGAGTAGGGGGAATCCTTTGAGGCCTCAGCCAGAGTTATGTATCCTGGACCTTTTTTGAATACATCCAGATACAAATCCAGGCTTCTTTCAACAGCTCTGCCGGTAAAATCAATGAAAGGCTTCATATCTCCCTTATCAGCTTCCTTAAGCCGGCTGTAGTATTTCTTCCTGTCCACCTTAAGCACCATCACAACAGGGTACCCGTGTTGCATGAGAAAAAGATTCATAAGAAGCCGTGTGGTTCTGCCGTTTCCGTCAGTGAACGGATGTATCTCAACAAGCCTGTAATGGATTAATGCCGCCAGCTCTATGACGTTTAGTTTATCCGGGTTGCAGTTAACGTAATCTATGTATTCCCTCATCTTCCGGGGAACCTTCTCGAATCTCGGCGGGCTTTTTACTGCACCCAGAATCCGTACATTAATGTCTCTGTACCTCCCCCCATAGTGGTCGTCGATTCCAGATAGTATGATCTGGTGTATGTTTTTTATCATGTCTTCTGTGATCCGGGTTTTTTTATTAACGATATCTTCCAGAGACTCGAATGCTTTCTGATGGTTTATGGCCTCGAAATGCTCTCTAAGGGGTTTACCTTTGATGGTTATTCCTTCCTCTATCACAAGCTGTGTCTCTTTCAGGGTGAGTGTGTTACCCTCTATTGCATTTGAGTTGTATGCTAGCTCTATTGCAAACTGTTTTCTGAGCTTCACAAGAACGTTTTTTGGCAGGGGCCGTAGGGCGTCAAGTTCCCTTTTTTTCCTGATTATTCGTTCGTAGATGGTTTTGTCGATTAACATGGTTAATTATTATATCGGATAACATATAAATATACTTATCCGATATAAAAAAAATTGCTTCGCAATTTTTAACTTGTATACTTTCGTATACAATAAACAAAACAGAAACTGCTTTCCTCTATAGAAATAAACACGAAATATCTCCTTCCTTAGGAATGTTGCGATTTTGATTATTGTAACTGTTTTTTTCTGATAAAATAGCGGAATTACTGAAAGAGATATGAGCACGTACTTTGCTCTTGGCTGGGGTGAGTTCTTCTATTTCTCCTGAAAAGAATTCAATACGCAGCCTCTGTTCAATGCTACTGAGTTTACGAAATAACACAAACAGTGCACTGATTTCCTCCATAATAAAAAGTATTTATTCCCTGCTGATGTAATATTTTTTATGTCGACAGAAAGTCAAAAGAGACGCCAAATTAAACTATTGCCGGCTGTTATATTGATATTCTTACTTCTTGCGGTGGTTAGCGCCCTAAACTCCACCGAAAACACCACTTTGTTGACGGGAAATTCAACAATAAATAAGACTCTCCCCTCTTCAACCACCTCACCGTATGTTATGTCGCCGCCTAAACTTTCTGCTGGAAGTCTTGAATCCTCTCTGATAGATCCCTCAGGGGATGCTAACGTAACCCAAAACAACTTCTTCAACTTCACATCCAGGGTGGAATGTGTCGGGGGATTCTGTGGTAACATCACCGCAACCCTTGATCCGAGGAAATACAGGAAAATAGCTGAGAGGAGGTATCCGGTAATGCATGAGACAGTTGATGGATTCACCCTCAGATATGTGTTTGAGGAGCCTGTGGTAGGGAAACACGGTGTATTCGAATCCGTCACAGTTTCTGGAACCCACAGGTATGGGGCCCCCGGATACCCTGTGCTTCCCTTTAAAACAGCGAGGATTTTAATCCCCCACGGAGAAAAAATAGTGGATGTTGAGGTAGCCGCCGGGCAGGAAATAGCAGTTGGTAAAGGCTTTAAGGTAGAGCCCGGGCAGAAACCAATTAGTTTATGTTCAAAAGATCCCGTCGAGTTCACCCCACCCGATGAGAAGGTGTATTCCTCACATAATGAATTCCCGCAAGATTTATTTTCGAAGGATTATAGAGTTCAGGAAAAACGGGGATATAGTATTTTGATAGTGAATTTGTTTCCCGTAAGATATGTTCCTGCCACAGGCAGATTATCTTATTTCAGGGACTTGACCTTGACGGTAAAAACCAGAAAGGCGGGGAGAGCTAAAAAACCAGGGAATTTCAGGGGTTTACCGGGGGACAGGAGGGTTCTTGAAGGAATCGCTGACAACCCATCCACCCTTAAGAGCTACGACGGGATAGGGAGGGAGAAGCTGGGGGGTTCTCCCCAGAGTACATCATTTGTCAACTCATCTGAGTCCTATGATTATGTGATTATCACATCTGCGGCCCTGAATGCGTCATCCAGAAACTACACCTTCCATGATTTAGTAGATCATAAAAACAGCCGGGGGGTTAAGTCAAGGATTGTGACTGTGAAGCAGATTATGGCCGAAGACGACTATGACTGTGATGGTTCCATACCCACGTCTTGGGGTGATGGCTGTGGTACTGGGTCACAATTTAACGATACTCAGGCACATATCCGTAATTTCATCAGAGATGCCTATCAAAACTGGGGCATCCAATACGTCCTTTTAGGCGGAGACGCTGACGGAGCTAATGTCAGCGGTGAATCCGGAGACAATATAGTGCCCGCCAGAGGATTCTATGCTCAATGTGTTGGGTCAGATAGTAATCTTATCTCGGATCTCTATTACTCCGGTCTCAACGGGTCATGGAATAATGATAACGACAGTTATTGGGGTGAGGATGGGGAGGATGATATTTACGCTGAGGTTTATGTTGGGAGGGCGCCGGTGGATTCCGATTCCGAGGTATCTAATTTTGTAAAAAAGACCATAGCCTATGAGAACTCAAATGATGCATATCTGGAGAAGGCACTGATGGTTGGGGAACATCTTGGTTTCGGAGGGGCATCAGAATATGGAAAAGATTCAAAAGAGGAGATCAGGAACGGCTCCAATGCCCACGGTTACAATACCACGGGTTTCCCGGATAACTATAATGTTAGTACGCTTTATGATGCAGATTGGGAGAAATATGGTTGGCCAAAACCCTATAGAGGAAGTGGCGGCTGGCCAAAATCTACGTTGATATCTTTTATGAATAATGGCACTCATATCATAAACCATCTGGGGCACGCTAGTACATTATATGTCATGAAATTATGTAACGCCCCCGTCTATCAATCAGAGCCATACTGTGGCACAAGTGGCGACACAGATATTGATGACCTGATAAATGATAAATATTTTTTTGCCTACAGCCAGGGATGTTATCCCGGGGCATTTGATAACTGGAATTATGAGGGGGTGTATACTAAAAGTGATTCGATAGCAGAACACTTAGTTACCTCCGAGCATGGAGCATTCGCCGTTATAATGAACTCCAGATACGGATGGGGTGCGTATAACAGTACTAATGGGGCCTCCCAACACCCTGATCGAGAATTCTTCAATGCCCTCTTCGGTGAAGACAAGAGACACTTGGGGGAGGCAAATCACTATTCCAAAGAGGCTAGTATAGGATTCCTCCCTGACCCATGTATTCGATGGGTTATATACGAAACCAACCTCCTTGGGGATCCGGAAACCAGCATTAAAATTCCCGGAGAAGATAAAGGAGTTATCCCAGTGAATGACAGCTATGCCAAGCCCTTTTACACCATCTCAAATAACCCATATAATGCAGATAACCTGGCTTGTCTCAAGAACATGAACGCTAACGACTCATGTAATCAAACATGGATCGTTAACGCAACAGGAGACAGCGGCAGCTGGGAGTTCTTCGTCATATATGAATCCGACAACTCAACGGTTAATACAAACATATCCAAGAAGATTAACATCACCATAATCGATGCAAGCCCCCCTCAGATAAGCGACATCAAAAACACCTCAATCACATATCACTCAGCCAGGATTACATGGAAGACAGACGACTACAGTAACTCCACCGTTTATTACGGAACAACACCCTCGAATTTATCATCAGTGAACTGGACTACCTCCTTTGAGAAAGAACATGAGGTGAGCATAGAAGGCCTGGATAGTCTTACACTCTACTACTATAACGTAAGCTCCTGTAACATGGATGGATGCTGCTCTGAATCAGGCCCCTACAATTTCAGTACAACGCCTATGCCAATCCAGTTCAACGGATTCGCCTGCCATAACGGCTCAGAATGGCTTAACTGCAGTTCCATAGCATATGGGGACACCCTAGCCCAGGTCAGAGTTAACTGCAGCAGCAAGGATGGACAGATTCTCGCAGCAAATATCACATTAATGAACATCCCTGACTCCAGGGTTTTCTTTACGGGAACAAATGCAACAGAGATCGGGGGATACTGGACATATAATAATCCAAATGAATCTATCGAAGACTCAGGCACATGGAATCTCTCAGCGGTATGCAGAGATAATCTATCCCAGGTGGGGCAGGGTGAATTTCACTGGGATGTTCCGTGGGGTAACATAACAGGCTACATGATAAACCCAATATCCAACAAAAATGTGATACAGTATGGATTATTCAACTTTACATCAGGTGTGAACTGCTCCGGGGGTGAATGCGGTAATATAAGCGCCAGCCTCTACACCCTAGAATCCGATCAAACGAATTACTCCATTGAAACAACCACATATAACTGGATAGAGATCAACAACGGCTCAGACAGCGGCATTACAGGCGATGATGACTGTGTTACATTAAATCTTGGCTTCAACTTTACATTCTTCAACAACACCTACTCCAACATCACCGTAAGCTCCAATGGATACATTACATTCGGAGGCTATGGATGGAGGTATTCAAACGCCGACATCCCTAACTCATTAGAACCTAACGACTACATAGCGCCATTCTGGGATGATCTTGATCCGTCAGAGGGAGGTAAGATATATTATAAGACTCAGGGTAGCAGCCCCACTAGGAAATTTATAGTGGAATGGTGGGAACTACCCCACTATACGCGGTATGGTGGATACGATAATATCACATTCGAGGCGATATTATATGAGGGAAGTGATAGGATAAAGTTCCAATACGATGATGTGGTTTTCGGCTATATTGGCTATGATAACGGTAAGAATGCAACGGTGGGATTAGAGAATTATGAGGGTACAGACGGCGCAAAATTCTCTTATATGTCGGATTTATTGAGTGACGGTATGACCCTCCTCTTCGAAAAAGGTAAACATCTGATTCCAGAAAACACAGGAAACCCATTTTATACCACATCAGAAAACCCCGGCTCCTGCCCTGATATGGGTGCCAGGGATTCATGTAACATCACCTGGCATGTGAATGCCACAGGAAGCATAAACACGTCCAAGATGTTTCATGTATCCTATGATCCAGTTGACTACGGATCATACCTCAGCTTTGACACAACAGATCCGGTGAATGTCACCATCACCGGTGATCTACCCCCGGATATTACATCACACTCCATAACACCCAAGGTGGCGTTAAACGGAAGTGATGTCACCATAGAGATGAATGCATCTGACTCCAATCTCGACAGGATGTGGTGCAGTATAACAATGCCGAACTCAACCAACACCACCCTCAACCTTTCCTCGGTGAGCTACAGCCCACCCCTCACAGGCAGATACAACATCACCTTCTACGCCAACGACTCCGCGGGGAATGAGAACTCGGTTGATGACCACTTCATCGTAAAACCAGGATTATTGTTTAATTCCTCCTCAGTAGACTACAACGACAGCGGATTAAGCACGAACCTAAGCTTCTACTACGAGGGAAGCCTGATCCTATTCAACAAATCCGATGAAGGAAACTTCTCCCTCTGGATCCCAGACTATGTCTACGATATGGGGTTCTCCACCTTCAACGGCTCATTCACCGCATTACTCCGGGAAGTGAATTTCTCCCAAAACAACAATAAAAGCATGAACTTCGACCGGAAAACAATCCCCGATTACCTGGCGACCTACGCCGCCGAAGGCAGCTACAACTTCATAGAGGCTACTTTAACTCTGAGCTATGAAGACACCGGTTACGGGGATGAAACCCATCTCGGGATTTACATATGCCATAACTGGAGCATCCCCCAAAGAAAATGTCTGGAAGACTGGGTGAATGCAACAGGAAACGCATCCCAGGACGAAGACGAAGACACCTTCACATTGAATGTGTCAGGGTTCTCCGGGTTTTCAATAAAACAAGAACCTTATTGCGGCGATGGCATTAAAAATGATGGAGAGGAGTGTGACAAAAAAGATTTTGGAGGCAAAACCTGCAGCACTTACGGTTACAACAGAGGACTCCTAAGCTGCACTTTAAGCTGCACCATCAACAGCGGCGGTTGCTATAACAGTGGCGGAGGCTCAGGTAACGGCGGAGGAAGCGGAGGCGGGTTCTCCGCGATAGCGATTACCAAAGCCACCTGCTTCGATGGACTAAAGAACTGCCACGATAATGCATGCGAGGAGGAGGTGGACTGCGGAGGACCCTGCGAACCCTGCCCCTCATGCACAGATAATATACAGAACCAAGGAGAAAATGGGGTAGACTGCGGCGGACCCTGTAAACCATGTATAACCACCACAACCTCAACAACCACCCTAAAGGCTACGACCTCATCA
Source organism: uncultured archaeon (assembly GCA_965602195.1). GTDB lineage: Archaea > Altiarchaeota > Altiarchaeia > IMC4 > QMZM01 > CBFCYF01. Next base: position 51,527 of record CBFCYF010000001.1, read on the forward strand.
ACTCTTGCGGCGACTACCACCCTACAGCCCCCAACTACCACAGTTTCTGAGACAACCTTAACCTCAACCACCACCCCCATAAAGAAGGATTACATCACCGGGATTGCAGGAATCCTGCTGGTTATAACGGTCATAGCTATTATGGTGATTGGCAGGCAGATGATACATACGATGACGACGAAAACAACAAAAGAGAAAAAACAGGAGGAGCATATGTCTGAAAACGAAACAGATGCTAATCTAAAAACCATCGGAGAAAACATCGATAAAATAAAAAGTGACGATTTAGGTGAGGAAGAACACGATAAAATTCTAAGGGAAACCTACGACCTCTACAAAGACGTAAAAGAATACGATGATCAATAGAGATTCCCTGTTAAAAAAAATTTATTTCGGCGATCTGAATAAATCTGTTTTTTAAAGATACGTTTTCAATACTTAGAATGTATCATTTTTCTTTTATTTGAGGGCATAAGATGGTTAGTTATATTATTGCAAGACAATTAGGGGGGAAACCTGTGATTACCGTAGGAGGGGAAGAGTTAGGGAGACTAGATGACATTATAGTTGATGAAAAAAACGGGGAGTTCATCTCCATAATAGTGGAGCCAGTATCCCCAGAGATCCTGCCCAGGATATCGTATCCCAAAGACAAGGACGGGAATCTGATAATCCCCTACGACTCAGTGAATGCTGTGAGTAAGGTAGTGGTTGTTAAGGCGTAATCTCTGCAACCGTAAGGATGGAAACCAGATTCAAGTTTGATGAATCACTGAATACTCTAAGAGGGAATCCTAGTCTGATGATACCCTCCGTCTTCTACCTGATTCTGATGGTTGCCTCAATTCTTGGGGCAATCACATTAGTCTTTTTTATGATAGGGTTAACTCCCGCCCTCATCGGGGATGCCGCAGCAGCAGTATCGGCATTTTTTACCTTCTTCCTCCTGTTTTTCCTTGGCATCATGGGTTATATTGTCTTTATCTGGGTTCTTGAGATGCTTGTATTCACCGCAACCATAGACATGGCCTGTAAGGCCATCGAGGGAAAAAAGGTGGGGTTTTCGGATTTCACCGCCGCCGTAAAGAAATACTTTTTCAGGAGTATCGCAGCAGGGATACTTGTGGGAATCCTGAGCATGGTAGGGGTGTTGTTCTTGTGGATTGGCAGCCTCATAGTGCAGTTTTTTCTGTTTTTCGTCCCTGTTTTCATGGTCAGAGAAAACCTTGGAGTAGTAGAGTCCATCAAGAAATCAATAAGTTTCGTGAGAGAAAACATCATCGACTCCCTGGTGATATTCGCGATATATTTCGGGGCGAATATGGTATCCGGGATGCTGCTTTATATCCCGATGATTCTAGCTATACCCGTGGTTTTTCTGGTTGCGGTTCAGCTGGTGGATGATGCGGAGAAAAAGGCAGTCGCTATCTGACAAACTTATTCATATCTCAGGGCATCCACCGGCTTCAGCTGTGACGCCTGCCTCGCCGGCAGGACTCCGGATATGCACCCAACAAGGAAAGAAAATGTAAGAGATCCGAGGATAAGTTCGGGTGTGATGCTCGCCTTGATCAAGACGAGGTCGAGTTGTGTGATTGCGATATACTCAAAGCCCTTGCCTATTGCGGTCCCAATCAAGCAGCCGATGGCCCCTCCAACCATCCCGATTGTTCCGGACTCTATGAGGAACAGGAGAAGTATGTCCGAATTTCTTGCCCCGACTGCTTTCATGACGCCGATCTCCCGGGTTCTCTCAAGCACGGAAGTGTACATGGTGTTCATGATGCCTATTCCGCCGACGAATAGCGATATGAGGGCTACGGCAACAACAAACCACTGCGCTAAATCAAGAACCAGTCCAGTTGCCTCCATCATCTGATCCAGGCTCTGGACCTGGAAGTCCTCCTCCCCTACCCTGAGGCCGCGGTCTTTTCGCAGTGCTTTCTCCAGGTTTTCTGCGACCTCATTTACCTCATAGTTTGCCTTAACCTTCACCATAGCAACCATGTACTCATCCTTTAGGTCGAAGAGTTCCTGCACCGTCTTCATGGGGATGTATATATTTCTGTCGTCTCCGGGGTTGCCTACTCTGCTAACCTCGCCAACTACATCGAATTTTTTGTCGTTGATTGTTACTCTGTCGCCTACTCCGACAGGTTTGTCGAAGATATTCCCCGCCCAGAAATCGTAACCGAGTGTGGCCTTGTATCCGTCGTTCTCCCTGAACTTCTTCTGCCCCCTCAGGACTTCTATGCCCGTCCCCTCGAGCATTATATCCTGCGTGCCAGGATCCAAGCCTGCGATAAAACTATCAAATATCACCTCATCCCTGTATTTTACCTTGCTGTATTTGCCCGTCATGCCCCCCGCGAGTTCAACGCCGCGCACGTCTCGCATCACCTCAAGGTCGTGGTCGTTTATTGACGCACCCCCCCCAGTAATTGTCTCGGTCAGCCCTCCGGGAAGAACATAGACTATGTCTTTGCCGAGCAGCTCGAACTGCTCGTTTAGGGCAGCCTGCAGCCCATCCCCCAGCGAAATCAGTGAGACTATGGCTGCTATTCCCACGAATATCCCCATCATGGTAAGCCAGCTTCTAATCCCCTTCCTTAGTATACCCTTAAACGAGAGTATGAAAAAGTCCTCAATCATTTTTTTACCTGTGCCTTAGAGCGTCAACTGGGTGCATCTTCGACGCCCTTCTCGCCGGCAGATAGCCTGAGATGCATCCGACGAGGAACGAAAACAACAATGCTCCTATGATAAGCTCGGAAGATGCGTACATTCGGAACATGGTTATCCCGCCATACTCTACGATAACGTACTCGAAGATCTTGCTCACAAGCAGGCCGAGTATTACGCCGATAACACCTCCGACGAGACCAAGTATGCCCGATTCTACGAGAAACATTAGCATTATGTCAGAGTTCCTTGCTCCGACGGCCTTCATTATACCTATCTGATTCGTCCGTTCAAGAATTGAGGTGTACATGGTGGTCATGATACCGATTCCGCCGACTATAAGGGATATTCCGGCGATGCCTGCGAGTACCCCGATGACAAGGTCAAGGACGTCCTGGAACACCCCTACGATGTTCTCCGGGGTCTCGACAGAGAAATCCTCTTCATCCTCCTTAACATCTCTATGCCTGCGTAGTTTATCCTTCATCGTCTCCGCGACAGCATCAATATCCGCTCCCTTCTCGATCTTCACCATAATCGCTGAGTACTCATCACTTTTGTTGGATAATTCTTGGGCTGTTTCAATGGGCATCGTTATCTTTATGTCGTGGAAGGGGTTCCCTGTCTTCTTGTTTATCCCAACGACGTCAAACATTATCCCATCTATCTCTACCTTGTCGCCGACATCGATGTCTTCGTCGAAGGCTTCGTCGGTTCTAGGCCCTACCTGCATTTTGTATCTATCCCCGTCTTTAAGGTAGCGCCCTTTATCTACCACGAAAAAAGCGACTTGACGGAGAAGCCTCTGGTCTGCGGCGCCGGTTGGTGTCCCGAACACGGGAATGGACTTCCTTTTGTTATCAACCTTAACTTCGCCGGTCGTTACAAGGTAGCCGATTGCTGAATCAACGCCCCTCACCTTCTTTACGACATCAAGATCGCTTTCCTGTAATTTACCAGAAACGTAGGCTCCTCCGGCAACCCCCATGATGGCTCCTCCCCCGCCCGGGCTCACTATTATGCGGTCGCCGCCTACCTGCTCCATCTGCTGATCGATGTATTTCTGAAGCCCCTGACCCAGGGAGACAAAGGCTACTACGGCAATAATACCTACAAAGATACCTACCATGGTAAGCCAGCTACGCAGCTTCCTGTGCCGAACCCCATCTATCGCTAACTTAAAGTAATCCCCTATCATTTCCCACTCCTTAAAGAAGATAAAGATAAAGAAAAAAAGGCTATTTAGCGAATAGTTTCCGGTTCAGGAAGCCGGTTACCAGACCAAATAGTTTGAAGATGAACCACAGCACCAGTAGTGCGATGAAGATCGCAGGTATCGCTATCAAAAAACTGAGTATCATTGAAGAGGTTTCATCTGCCTGGTACTTCGCTGCATACTCTTCCTTTGAAAGGATCTTTATTTCAACTGTGCCTTCCTTCACGTAGTCTGTGTCGCTTCCCTCACCCTTATACTCCAGCCTAACCTTAAGCGGAATAACCTCCTTGTCCACCGAATCGCTTATTTTTATAGTGAACTCATCCGTCTCGATGTCGTCGGAGTCTAGGTTTCCGACATAGAACTCGTTTATGGAAACAACATCGTAGTCTTCTGTCGACTCAAGAGTGAATTTCAGGAACTTGGCGTCCACGAAACCCTCATTGGCTATGCTTAGAATAACCTCCCCTGTTGCGCCAGGAGCAAGCTCGTCAACTTCGTCGAGGCCGAATGCTAGATCCGGCTCAGAGTGGATCTGCACGCCGATGCTGGTCTCAAGGCTGCCTGCGGTACCATTACGGGCAGTATATGAGACTGTCACAGGTATCTCGTATGTCTTTACCTGCGCATCACCGGATACTGCAACCCTAAATGAGACATCCATGCACTCACCGGCTTTGAAGCTGCCGAGATACTTGCTGGATGAGCTTATAGGTGTGAAGGGAGCACTCAAAGCTAATCCTATGGAAGCATGTTTTGCGATACCCCCTGCCTTGTTGCATAACTTGAGTTCCACATCCCCGGTGGTTCCCATCTTCATGGTGTTCTCTGCTGCGATGTCGAATTCAGCGATCCCTGTGACGGGAATCTCAAAGGAGTAGGATCTCAGAAGCTCCTCATATGTTCCCTCAAGATCACCCTTGTATATCTGGAACATCATCTTATAGCCTGTGGCAGGAGCATCATCACTTATCTTCACCTTGAAATGAGAGCTCCAGGTCTCCCCTACAAAGATGTGTCCTGCGGTCTTCTCCCCGTCTTTTATCAGAACATATTCCTCGGAGATGTCACCGTCATGGACAAGCCTTGAGATGTAGTAATCCTGCGGGTTTTCCTCCAGAACATATCTGGTCCCTGACTCTGATCTGAGGGGGGTGTGGATAGCCAGTCTCTCCACGGGGTGCTGGTGGTATTTAAGGTAGATATCCAAGTCATCCCCCGGCTCGATAAAGTAGGGCTCTATAACATACGAGTCAATCCTCACCTCACCATTCACAGAATTCATCAAACAAAAAAATACTAAAATACCCAGAAACATTCCGATCTTCGTTTTCATTTTTTTTTATACCTCCTCTTTTAAGTCAATACTTTCTCTTTCCTTTAAGGTTTTCCTTAAACCCTTTAACCCAGCTCCCTCATTTATCTCCTCGGTTGTTTTACCATCCCTTATGTTTATTATCCTATCCGCGTATTTTGAGAGCTCCGTATCGTGGGTTACCATAACAATTGTTTTGTTTTCCTCGCCATGCAAGGTTGTGAGCATGTCCATAATCTCGGTCCCGCTTTTGCTGTCCAGGTTCCCGGTAGGCTCATCTGCCAGAATGAGATCAGGATCATTAGCCAGTGATCTCGCTATAGCAACCCTCTGCTGCTGTCCCCCGGAAAGCTCCGTTGGTTTATGATGGACCCTGTCCCTAAGACCAACAGTGTTCAGGATCTCCGTGGCTCTCTTCTCCCTGATCCCCCTGTCAACACCCTGGAATGTCATCGGCAGCATAACATTCTCCAGTGCACTTAACCCAGGCATCAGATTGAAGGTCTGGAAGACAAAGCCTATGATTTTACCTCTTATCTGTGCCAGGTCACTTTCATGTAGTTTTGATATGTCTCTTCCCTCAAGATAGACCTCCCCCCTGGTTGGGACGTCAAGGCAGCCTATCATATTCATGAGTGTACTTTTACCGGATCCGCTGGGACCCATGATGGCCACGAATTCCCGGGGATAGATAACAAGATTCAGGCCCCTCAGTGCCGGAACCTCCACATCCCCCATCCAGTATATCTTCCATACATCCTCCAGTTGAATGATCGGCTCGCCTTCCTTTATTTCCTCAGTCATCTTTTTAGTCCCATAAACATTGGTATTTAATGTGTAAAAGCTATCTATGCCCCCTCCTCAATCGATAAATCTTTAAGGGATATCTCATCAAGTTTTTCTAGCATATGCTGTAGTATTTTCTCAAATTGAAGCAGCTGCAGATAGTAGTTTTCTATTATCCGGAGCTTTTTTCTGGATTTTTCGTCTTTGACCTTGCTTTTGTATTTATTGATTAATTGGGGTAGGAACTCCTTGGCGGGTTTGATGAAATGTTCGTTTGCGGCATTAATCTTCATTATGTTTAATTTCGCAAGGTCTTTTTCCATGTAGAAATAGACTTTTTTTGTTCCTGGTTTTTTTATACGCTGGACGAATCCCATATTCTCCAGCAGCCTCATTGTGTTGGATATGGATGCGAGACTGTAGCCTGTTTTTTTGGCGAGGTCTTCCATTGGAACCTCTTCAGGCTCAAGATAGAGCACGCTGACAACCTTGGAGGATAGATCATCTAATCCGAAGGATTTTGCGATTTTATTGAAGGCTACCATCCATTCCTTTTCCAGCTCATCCATCTTTTTTCGTAAATTTTAGTATTTTTAAAAAAATATAGAATTACTGAATATAAGGAATTTATCCTATAAAAATAATAAAAAAATTGCTTCGCAATTGTATACTTTCGTATACAACGAGAAATTCCGTTGGGTTTTCTGTGCCCAATTATCACCCTCCAGCATCCACAACCCTCTGCCGGACCATGAAGGATGAAATCAAGGTCATTAATAAAACCGCACCCACCATAACACAAAAAAGTCCCGGGGTAAGGATGCCCGATTCATATCCGAAAATGGAGATAACCACCCCGATAGTTAGGTTTGAGTTAAATAATTTCGCAACATATTCTGAGATATCCGGTGCAACAAATCTTGCGGCAAAATAAACACCTGAATACGTGGCAACAAATCCCACCAAAACCAACAAAACTAAAAGCAGAAGAGCCCAAGGATCATAAACCAGATACGTGACATTGATGTTTAAACCCACATTGAAAAAGAATATCGGGGCAAAGAACCCAAATACTATACCACTCAGTTTATCATACAACCGCCCGTGTTCAACCACAATCTCTGAGGTGACAATACCCGCCAAAAAAGCTATAATCGCAGCCTCAATCCCCGCTTTTTCAGAGAACACTGCAATCACAAGTATCAACAAAAGAATTAACTTGAATTCAAACTCCGATACATTACCCTTAAACCGAGAGAATATTTTTCTGCCGAAATAAGGAAACAAAAAAGTGAAGATAAATAGAAAAATAATGAATGCAATAAGCATCCATGACAATTCCGAGAAAAAAACAGTCCAGACGGATATGGTAAGCAGCTCCCCTATCATCGCCGCCCCAAGTATTAACCGCTCCTGCTCACCTAAGTCTCCGCCACCCCTCTTCTTTAATACAGGATATATCATCGCAATAGAGGTCGAGGATATTATAATTGCAGATAAAAGTGCCTGCTCGCTATTTACAGGAAGAAATAATGGAACAACATAGGTTGCCAGAAGTAATATTGCCACAAAAGGAAGAATGAAGGACGACGTTCCCATAACTATACTCTTCCCAAATTTTGTTCGCAGCAAATCAAGGTCTATTTCCAGGCCGGCAACATACATTAATGTCAGCATGCCTATGTTGGCAAGGACCCCTATCATCTCAGGGGTTTTAAATGATAATATATTATGCTCAATCATTAACTGGACGAGCATACCTGCTATTAACTCTGCGATAGAGGTGATAATACCTATCTCCATCGCAACCACACCACTCAACACCACAGCTATGGAGACTATGATTATGTCTTTCATGTTTATCTACTTATATTTTATTTAGAAAACCTCGATGAAATAGATTTTATTTTCAGGTGAAAATAGTAATAGGTAGTTAAATCTAATATTTATAGAATTTCGGAGAAATTTTAGGATGATTTACGAAGGTGAGATATCGGGCATCGTGGAGAAGAACGGGAAACGATGGCTTCTTCTGGATACTGAAAACACGGGTAAATGCTCCGGTAATTATTCAGACAGATGTCTGTCTCTGATGGAGTTGAGGGATCAGGGATATAACCTGCTGAAGGAGGAGTACATCAGAAGGGCCTTTCAGGCTAAGTCTAGGGTAATGGAAGGCAAATTTTATCAGGCTAAAAATATCGGGATTTTGGATGAACCATTTGAACTATATGCGGAAAAAGAATTCTTCACATTTGTCTCCTCCCGGGACTTCATAGCGAGATTTGCAGATTTCTATAAGAGAGGAGGAGGCGCTTCATGCCTAAACCATGTAACAGTAGAGGAGGTAAGAAGGATTGAGGGCATAACATCTAAAAACCAGAGGGTGGTTGATGACACCATTGATATGTTAGGGGGGCTGAGGGCTAAGCTTTCAAGGACAAGAGAGTGGCGAAGGATCCTGGGGGAAAACGAGATAACCATTGCCTTAATTTTTCCATACTATAATGAGCCAACCATAGTGCCGAATATAAGGGATGTGTGGGATCTGGTGGAGGGGGAGATAGTGCAGGAGATAATTGTTGCAGACGGCTGGTCTACAGACCCGTCAGCAGAGGTAGTTCAGCACAGATTAAACGCTCCACTGACTTTTGTAAAAAATCCCGGCACCGGCAAGGGTGAAGCCCTTGAAGCTGCAATAAAGTATTCGATATATCAGGACATTGACCTGGTAATCTGCCTTGACTCAGATATAATTCCCCCACTACACACCATAAAGGATATTCCTCCACTACCCATAGACATTACATGTAACTTCTTTGCCAGGACATTTATAGATAAATTCATAAAAATTCTTGAGGAACACGGTAAGGAAAAAGCCATGAGGACATTCTACAAGGTAAGCTATATGAGGGTTCCGAAGTCGGATGTGAAATTAACCCCGCTAAGATTCGGCGGAACCACTAAATTTGTGAGATTTCTTTATGAGGCTATTGGATTCAAAACAATGACCGGATGTGTTTATCCTCTTTCAGGGGAATATGCATTTAATCCCAAATTTCTGCTGGAGGAACTGGCAATAAGCAAAGAATTCCATGAATTGTATGGAAAGAAGTGCTATGGACATACCCTACCCAGCGGATTTACAATCGAAAATTTCTGGAACACCCTGATGGAGGTTAAGGAGATTCCAGTCGCTTTTTGCAACGCATTTGTCCATCATCATATCCCAAGGGGCGCAAAAGTCAAGGACAGGCTGGCTTATGCAAAACAAAGAGCAACGGTTTTTAGAGGAGGCTTCGGTGCAATGCTCCAGAGCATGCCCAAAGAAGGTCTTAAGGAGTACATAAAAGCATTCGACTTTGATTTATTCAGAATTCCCAGGCCAAAGATGAAGATAGAGATTGATGAGGGGAAGGTCTTAAGCCTGGAATTCATATAACGGTTCCAGCATATGTTAACCTAGATCTTGTGCCTACAAATTTCGAGGAGAAAAAATCTTTCTACTTTCTATCTCCATACCCTTTTAGGTATGAATCCATCGCAAAAAAAACAGGTCTCCCGTAAATATAAAAAGATAAACTCCCCTTATACCCTTATTAAGATGGGTCATTTCACTATCTGGCTGGAGAAATACAATTCCTGCAGGGACGGGATTCTAGAGGACCTGAACGCCTACAAGAAGCAGATCGATGAGATCAGAGACAGAATAAGTAAGGAAGAGATAATCCTCCCCCTTTCTGAATCAGGCAGGCAGTACAGTGGCAGGATGTGCTTTGTGGATGGAGGGGAAGGACTCAGAGAGCTTATGGGGGCAGCAATCTACTTCATAAAAGCATCCGCCCTGCTCCTGGATAAAAAAGGACCCGGATACATAAACGAGAAATTCACAAGAGACATAGACATCAACGTCCTTGACTACGACGGCCACGTGAAAGACAGAGTTGAACTTTTGAGAGGCGCCATGGAGTTTGATGTGGCAATGAAATGCATAGAGGAAAATAAACCAGAATACGTCTTCCTCGACGGCTCCCTCTACGTAAACTCCAGAATAAAACCCATCGAATGCAGCGAACACACAATATACCGGAAGAAATTTGTAAGACTCCTGAAGCTATGTAAAAAAGAGGATATTCACTTAGTTGGAGTCTCAGAGGACAGCAAATCCAAGCTCCTCACAAACTACATGGGGATGCGCTGCAACCTGAAGTTCCCGAAATTCATGACAGACTCAAGCATCCTCAGGATGCTGGCAGGCAACACAAGATACAGGACAATAGAATTCACCCCCCAATCAAGATTCGAGTCCAACGGCAGATTATCACCTAACCTCATAGCATCCTTCCCCACAGCCTACATCCAACCAACTCCCCTATCCAACCCCCTGAGGGTGGATGTCCCCGACTGGGAGCATGAATTCGATAAGATAATTGATGTCGTAATCGATCTGTCGAAGGGCTCAAGGCATTACGGATACCCTCTACCCTTATATATGGTCCACCTGGATGCTAAGGTAGAATCCAAACAAGCAGACTGGAGTACAAAACAGTTGATACACCACATATCCAATGGAGACCCCACACTCAAGAAAACAATCCTGAACAAAAAAAGAAGAGATTTAAGGCCTAAACAGTAGCTACCTTTTTTTCTTTGCTTGTGGATTTCCACCAACCAGCAGGAAGGAATCTCTCAATGGTCAGATCCCTCCTCAAAGGCAGATCAGAGAACTCAGGATACTTGAACTTGGCCTCAAACCTCGCAGTATACCTAACAAGGCGGTCAAGGCATTCTGAGCAGAGAACGCCTGCATACGGTCTTTCAGGAACCTTCTCCGTCCTGCTTAATTTCCTTATCTCCGAAGCCGGGGCATTAGGTGTACCGTGAAGCTCCTTCCCGCATCTCCCGCAGTGGTGCCTTTGGGGTTTCTTTCTCTTCACGTGCACCACAGACTTTCCTCCGGGAGTTCTTACACTCCTCTTTTTTTTTGCCATCTTTTAGACCTCAATTCAACTTAAATACCTTGTTTAATGTTAACGAAAACAACATTGCACAGATAAAATACCACCAGAACCAGCCCAGATCAAAGCCCAAGAAGGTGGCCACCGTGCCCACCCCTTCGAACTCATCCCTCAACCACCCGAAGACGAGGATGAAAGGTATGAACGTGATGAGCATAGGTCTGAAGGAATGCTTCAACTGCTCCATGGTCAGACTCATAAACTCAGACTGAGCCTCCTGCATTTCCTTAGAGCTTCCCTTCTTCGAGGTATCCTTCATCTTTTTCTGATGCTCCTTTAGCTTCTTCTTGGTTTCCGCCATCTTCTCCCGGTCGATCATCGCCCTCCTCACAAGGGAGCTCATCACCATCAACGCTATGGATATAACAGCGATTATCTCCCCCTCACCTGTAACACTTAGAAAACCAAGGTCCATCATTTTAAATGTTATCTTAGAATACCTGCCATCATAGAGGCGGCTTTATCTATCTCACCCTGCGGATTCGGGATTATCTTCACCGTAGCCCCGCAGAGCATGGAATACGCTGCAGCAATGCTCCGGTTAATATCCTGATGTAGGGCAATCTCCCTGCTTACCTCATCATCCCTAGCTCTTGCCTTATCTTTTGCTCTTCTTGCGGCGATCTCCTCGGTCTCTGCCTCCACAAGAATTATCGAATCAGGCTTCAATTCCCTTAAAACCCACTCCGGAAGCCCGGGAAGAAAACCCTTAGGGGTGCTTATCGTGCAATGAGTATCCAATAGTATGTTTTCTTCTTTAGCCATACCCGAGATCTTTTTCGCCGCCCCCTCCTGTATCTCCCTTTGTTTATCCGGACTCAACTTCCTCATATGGTCTCTATCTGATACCATCTGCTGATCCCTCGCTATTTCAAACATCACTGTCCCGTAGGTTACCAGCTCATAGTTAATTCCCTCACCCTTAAGCGTATCTAACGCCCTGGTGGCGACCGTAGTCTTGCCTGTTCCGGGGATTCCGGTTACTATTACCAACATTTTTTGATATACAAGAAATTTATGAAGTAAATTTCTTGGTTATTATGGAGTATTGCTATACTTTATAATTCAATAAAAAAATCTGGTGTCTTAGAATTTGGGAATAAACATATTTATACAATCAAGGGATTAGCTGGGGTGAGATAAAACTAGATATCTATATCCTTATGGTTGGACTATGGTATTTAAGCCTTAGATATGTATATGATTATACATAAAATTATTGATGTAAAAATGATCCTCCAGGAATCCAAGCAAGGACAGTTCTTCATAACCCTACCTAAAGCCCTGGTGAACGCTAAAAGATGGAAGGGAGGGAAGA
>CBFCYF010000002.1:0-62295 GCA_965602195.1 uncultured archaeon
CCACTATCCATAAATGATCCACAGACTGCTTACTCATCTCCCTTATCACTTCCCGTATGGGCTTATCACGCTTAACAACGGGGAAATCCTGGCTCATTATTTCCTTGGCAGGAGTCCGATAAAACCTCTTAATCTTCTCTGAAAACTCATCTTTTTCTTTTTCCATTTTGATGCACATTAATCCATAATGATTAATTATTATAAATGGCCCATATATAAATTAATATTTTTTGTGATTAACTACAGTCTTTTCTCTACTTGAAAAAGAGATAAACTAATATATAATCATATTTATTTAGTCTAAAGGAGATATTCTATTGATGGCGTTAATTCCGCTTGATGGAAAGGAGACTCCGGAAGAAGCCGGGGGGGAGGTAATTACAAAGAAGAAAGAGCTGGGATTTGACTTGAATACAGTAGCCATTATCCTAGTCTCCATGATCCTCTTGTTTTCATTACTGTTTTTCCCCCAAACCGTTGAGGGTTATAAGACGCCCATCAACCAGTGGATGTTGATTTTATTATGCATACTTGCTTTAATTGCCTTGATGGTACCGAGAGTTATCGTAAAGTTTCTGGAGTATGAAAGGGGGGTGGTATTTAGGATAGGCAAGTTCGATAGGATCGCAGGTCCCGGGTGGGCTATAATATTCCCTTTCATGGAGACGTATGCGAGAGTTGATTTAAGGCTGCATGTGTACACCATAGACCCCCAGGAGGTGGTGACCAAGGATAAGGTGAGATTCCTGATTTCCCCTGAGGTATTTATGTACATATCAAATCCCACAGATGCTGTATTGAATGTTGAGAACGCTAAGGCTGCGACCTTAGGATATATCACTTCTTCTCTGAGACATGTTGGCGGCAACTCAACATCAGACTATATCATATCTCACATGGATGAGGTATCTCATATGCTTGAGGAGTCAATCCATCACATATCCACTCATCCAGGAAGGGGGTGGGGGGTAAGCGTGCCCCGAGTCAAGCTGACCTTGGTGAGGTTCCCAGATAGGGTGCAGGATGCTATGCATGAGAAGGTAGCCTCTGAACAGCTAAAGCTTGCTGCTCACGAAAAGGCGGCTGCAACCAAAATAGAGATCGATGCCATAAGAGAAGCGGGCGGCAAACTCACTGATCCTGCAATAACCTATATGTATCTGGAGGCCTTGGATAAGATAGCAAGAGGCAGAGCAACCAAGATTATACTTCCCCTTGAGGTATCTAAGCTTGCAGAAACCATAACAAAAAGAACAGGACAGACCACAGCCCCCCCTGGTTTGCCTCTGGAAACGATAAACGAGTATAAGGGCATCATAGACAGCTATGAGAAAAGGCTGAGCAGTATAGAGCATGGGCTGGTCAGGGAAGGAAAAACAGAAGAAAAAAGAGAAAGTGAGGAACAGAAAGACGTGGGCGCTGAAGAAGAGCGGGATGAGGAATACGATAGAAAGATAAGGCGCATCAAAAAAAGACTTGGGATGGACAGCTGAGGGTTTAGAATGCATTATGTCTAGCAGGAACCTATGCTAACCCCACAGCTTCCACTTGCGGCGGGGGGGCAAGCTGCACATTCCACACAATAATCCCAGAAATTCTGGTCGCATTCTAGACTTACATCGAACTTGTTTCCGTCTGCGCAAAAGTTATCGTGGCTGTATACCTCACTTCCTGCGGCAATTATATCTGGGAGAGGTTTTGAGTCAGATAAGTCATCCTCAAGACATAAGCTGTAGTTGAGGGTAAATACCTTTACCTTGATGTTGCTTAACGTATAATTCAGGGAGTTATCTACTGTAAGCTCCAGACTCATCTGGTCATCTGGAAGTATACTCTGCCAGTTACGGGCTGTTATGGTTGGGTGAGGCTGAGCTGCAGGTAGCTTATATATCATCGTAACTATGGTGCCTGCTATAATTATTATCAACAGCGCTAGTATAACCATTATAATGCCTTTCTTTGCCTCCTCTCTTGCGGCAGGGTTGGTTGCGGTTTTCCATTTTACCCCATGCACCACTATCAGGAGCACAGCAAATCCTGCTGCAATTCCATACAGCAGGGATATCATATCTGCTACTGTTTCGCCCATGACTCCTGCCGTAACCAGATTCGGGATCAATAATATCACCGAAATTTTTATTAATTCTTTTTTCATTGTTTTTCTTTCAGGGAATCAGAACATCATAGAAACCAGTGCTGCTGCTATTATTATTATCGCTAGGCCGATGACGACGTTGATTATGCCTCGTTTTGCGTTTTCCCTTACATCAGGGTTGTCTGTTGTTTTATATTTGATTCCGTGTATTGCTATCAGGAGGATGGCGATCCCGGCTGCGATTCCATATAATATGTAGTTGATGTCTCCTATAGTCTCACTGAATGTCTGTGAAGTCGCAGTTGTGCTGCCTGCCACCATCTGGGTTGACACTACCGTTAGTATCCTGGTTGTCTGTAGGGGGTGTCTTTTACTTGCCATGGGTTTTAGCCTAGGATGTATTTCACAAATTCTACGGCTGTTATTATGAGGATTAATGCGATTATTATGTAGACTATTGATTTTTTTGCATTATCCCGGACCTCGGGGTCTTGGGATGTTAGTATGTATATTCCGTTGACGATGAGCATGAGTATTGCGAGTCCGGCGGCGATCCCGTATACTGCTGTTTCGATGTCTTTCAGGAATTTCTTTAGTTCACAGTCGCCTTGACACTGCCTGCATAATAGTTTTGTTGCTTTTTCAATATCTGTTGTATCTGTTAGGTTTTCGCATTTCTCGCCTAGGATGTTGCAGGCTTCCGGGTCTGTGATGTTATATAGAAATCCGATGCTATGGCAGTATTCCTCAACTGACAGTGCGGTGCAGCAGCTGTCGCCCATGCATCTTTGGCCTGTGGGGCAGCCTTTTATCTTGCAGTCGTCGCATATAGCATCTACTGTTGGGACTCCGGACAGGATTACTACTATGAGTAAGAAAATGATCCTATTTTTCGTTGTCTCTGGCATTTTAGAGTGGTGATACCATTTCCTGGGTGTCTATAGCATCCAAGAAGTTCCTCTTCAGTAAATAGATATGTGACAACTACTATAAAAGTTTATTGGAGGTAGTAATCGTATCATGATCATTGTCTTGCAATCATTGCTCTCACTCTGTCGCCGGTGTTTTCGGTATGATCTGCTACCGGGGAGACCATAGATAAGAAGATTTTTTTTGGCGGACTTGAAGGGGTTTACAATATCCTTGCTTATTGCTTGGGTGACGTGGGTGCCTATGAGAACAGCTCTCACTATGTTCCGGATGGCGGCAAGAAATACAGTTCCACTAACGGTTATCACACCACTATCCACTGAGGTGCCCATGGAATTTGCAACATCATTTACCCTGATGTTCCACGCCATATAGAAGCCTACGACCCCTGTGAGTATAATGATAAAGATTAATTCCATTGAATAGTAAGGGGATTAACATACCTTAATTCAGGTGTGCTCCAGTGCTTTGTCTACTGCCTCTGGGTTATATCCTTCTTCCTTCAATATCTGCTTCAACACTGTTGGGTCCTCTCCCTCCTTCACTTCTTCTTTCACCCAATCTATCATTTCGTCTTTTTCTTTCTTCTTATCTGCTTATTTCTTTCCTTCCAGTCTTTTATAAACCAGAAACAGGATGATGCAGAGGGCTATGATAAATAGAACCACGTATAGGGTGTAGTCGGTATTCTGGGGGGTGTATGTTCTTCCGCAATCTGTGTCTTCCTCAACCGCACAGTCGGGGTCGCATCTGCCGTCTTCTATTCCATCGCAGTAGTTGTCCTGCCCTCCAGAGGGACAGTCTAGGGGGCAGTTAATGTAGTTTTCCTTTCTATCTGACTCACATATGGTGTTGTTGTTACAAACCAGAATCGTTGTCGTATTAGTAGTCGGCCTCACACTAGTCGTACTCGTTGATATGGTTGTTGTGGGTGGACTTTTGACTTTAACGGAGACGCAGTCGGATTTTCCTCCTTCATCGCATAACACTTTCAGGTAGTATGTTCCTTCTTTTGGGGGTGACCATTTTACTTCGCTACTGGAGATGGTAAATCCGTAGAGGGGTGAGCCCTCACATCGTGTTTCGAATACATCCAGTGATCCGGCTCCGTGTGGGCAATCTGAGGTACACCTGCAGTTGCCTACGTAGCATTCGGGACATGATATTGTGATCCCGTGTGCTGTTCCCATCAACATCAGTAGTATTATCCCTCCTGTTATCTTGTTCATGGTTTCACCGGGCATGTTATGTCTATTACTTCGGTTGATTTAGACCACGCGATTGGGTCTTCTAGTTTCGGGTCGGATTCCAGATATGCTCTCCATGATACTTCATAGTCGCCGGGTTCTACGGTAGAACAATAAATGATTCCTGAGGCGGTCCCTGTTCCTTCTGGGGCTACTGATGTCGAGACGGTTACAATTTTCCCTGTTTTAGTGTTCTTGAACAGGAATAATATGATAATGTCTTCTCCGGCACTGTTTTCATAATCTAGGTTGCATCTATATCCGCCTTCTATTGGACTACTGACGAAACTGTTGAATGAGTATTTGCCTGGAGTAATTGTGGTTGTTGTTGTGTCGGAGATGGTTGTTGTGGTGGTATCTGGTGGTGTGGTTGTTGTTGTGTCTGAGGTGGTGGTTGTGGTGTCGGAGATGGTTGTTGTGGTGGTTGTGGGGCATTCTGGGCATGGGTCAAGTTCTTCCATCAGGTATCTTATGACGTGTCCGCAGTCTGCTCCGTATAGGGTTGTGAATATATGGGCTTCGTAGCAGGATCCTGTGTTGGGTGTGTTTGGGGTCATTTCCAGGTCTATCCATATCCAGAATTGTTCTCCGCAGTGGGGGCCTTCCCTGATTTCTATCAGGGCCTCCTGTGATTCTCCGCCGCCTTCTGCACAACCTGTTTGCGTGCATCCTAAGTCTATGATCTTTATGTTATATTTGCTGTCCGTCACCCATGTGGGGTTGCTGTGGCTGTGGCAATCTGCTGGGATGGTGGTTGTTGTTGTGGTGTCTGATGTGGTTGTTGTTGTGGTGTCGGAGATGGTTGTTGTGGTGTCGGAGATGGTTGTTGTGGTGGTTGTTGGCGGCGTTCCCGGACAATCCACTGGATCTGTTATGCATGAGCCAAGGGCACAATTTGTAATGGTGCTACACCCCCCATCCATACAATAACTCTCAAGAACATCAAGAGGCCAGGGGAGTTCTCGGTCACACCATTCGCAGCTGTTATCCAGGCATTCGTGGCAGTTGTCAAGATCTCCGCATTCTGTAGGTATCACACAAGCTCCGTTTTTGCATCCGTAGCCGGTTGGGCACGTGATGTCGATGGTTTCTATATAGTATGTGTCGACGCAGTAGTGTTCCCTTAGTTTATCACCTATGCAGGCGTCTTTTCCTCCTGTTCTGATTCGTGCGTCTCTTTCATTGGCGGCGTGTTTTCTGAAACCATATGTGTGTGCTTGTGTATAATAGTCTTTTCCATTATCCGGGTCTGAGCATGGTTGTTTGGTGGAGTCAAATACTCTGCAACTGTCGGTTTCTTGATCCCAGTAGCATGTTGTGATGTCAAGGCAATTATCCATTGTTTTTTTATCTAAGCATTCACTTGTGTTTATCGTTGTAGTGGTGGTTGTATCTCCCGTTGTAGTAGTGGTTGTATCTCCCGTTGTAGTAGTGGTTGTATCTCCCGTTGTAGTAGTGGTTGTATCTCCGCAGCATATGTCTCCGCAGCAGCCGCTGGTGCAGTCTTTCACGTATACCCAGTGATAAATTGCTGTGGTTGTTGTGGTGTCTGATGTGGTTGTTGTTGTGGTGTCTGATATGGTTGTTGTTGTGTCGGAGATGGTTGTTGTTGTGTCTGATGTGGTTGTTGTTGTGTCTGATGTGGTTGTTGTGGATGAGCTTGTGGATGATGTGGTGGATGAGCTTGTGGATGATGTGGTGGATGAACTTGTGGATGATGTGGTGGATGAACTTGTGGATGATGTGGTGGATGAGGTTGTGGTTGTGTCACAGTCTACAACCTTGAAGCTGTTTTCCTCTTCTGCTTCACACCCGTTTATTATTGCCTCTACGACAAACCTTCTGGTCCCAGGGATACCAAGATCGTCACTCCACTCATAGACGCCAGTAGTGACCCGTTCAAAGCCGTTCGTAACTAAAATACCATCTGGGTAGGGGTGGTATGGGTTGTAGAGTATTACCCGATACCAGGATGGGTCTGTCAACTTTCCATCATATCTAAATCTTAGGGTTGCAGTGAATGTATCACCTTCACAGTATTCATCCTTATCGAATTTAATTTCTACGGAACAGTCTCCGCCACAGTATACAACCTCAACGCTGTTTTCCTCTTCTGCTTCACATCCCTCTATTGTTGCTTCTGCATCCACCTCCAGGGTTCCTGTTGCCACCATCGTGAATCTCGCTTCCTGTATACCTTCTGACTTTTTTGTAAAACGATCTGAGTAATCGCCTCCATCTACCAGCACCCTCCTCCAGGATGGATCCGTCAAGTCTCCATCATGTTTGAATTTTAGAGTTATTACTACTTCGTCTCCCACACAGTATTCTGCTTTGTCAAATTCAATGTCTATGGAACAGTCTGGGGGTGTGCCACACTCACCAATCCAAAAACTTGTGGATGCAGGACTTGTATACGCCATTTGGTCTGCACTATCATATACCTTCCCAGAGAAGTGGTATGTGCCCTCTGTGGGTGGTACGTACGTCCAAGTATTGGAGCATGTAGTACTAGTCCCAGTGCACTGATGGCTGTGCCACAAACCCCCATATTCGGCCTCGAGTTTAGCCATATCTATGTCGTCATACCCATTTATAGTGATATACATTGGCTGCCCGACACAAGGTGTAGCTGGGGTGTAGCTGAGGGTGCCAGACGGAGGATTATCCTGTGATGCTACGCATACTCCGTCCTCGCATGTTTTTCCTGCGTTACAGTCAGAGTCAATGCGGCATTCTACTACATTAACATATACGCATTGTGGGTCTGTCCAACTCTCCTGGGAGCTACTATCAAGTACATAGCCACAGTACTCATATGTGCCTGTGGTCGACTCTGAGAAATCCCAAAATTTTATGCATTCAGTCTGAGTTCCAGAGCAAGATTGATGGTGCCAGGTGTTACCATACCATGCACTGACTTTAGCTACATCTATATCATCCCTCCCATTTACAGTGATTTCTATCTGCTCCCCAATAAGGGCGGGACCGCCAGATGGCCAGACAGCCAGGAAACCCCAGGGAGGATTATCCTGTGATGCTACGCATACTCCGTTTTCGCATGTTTTTCCTGCGTTACAGTCAGAGTCAATGCGGCATTCTACTACATTAACATATACGCATTGTGGGTCTGTCCAACTCTCCTGGGAGCTACTATCAAGTACATAGCCACAGTACTCATATGTGCCTGTGGTCGACTCTGAGAAATCCCAAAATTTTATGCATTCAGTCTGAGTTCCAGAGCAAGATTGATGGTGCCAGGTGTTACCATACCATGCACTGACTTTAGCTACATCTATATCATCCCTCCCATTTACAGTGATTTCTATCTGCTCCCCAATAAGGGCGGGACCGCCAGATGGCCAGACAGCCAGGAAACCCCAGGGAGGATTATCTCCTGCAACAGAGCCTGCCAGAATAACCGTAATCAAAACCAAACATAGGAGTAAACTCTTCCATCTCATTTTACTTCCCTTCCCGTGGCTGATACTATATGACCTCATTTTTATTCACACCTATATAACTTAGAATCGGCACAGCATGTGGCGCCGAAGGTCGGGCACTCACCTCCCTCAACGCATTGTGTTATCGTCGTAGTGGTTGCTGGAGTAGTTGAGGTAGTGGTTGTATCCGTCGTCGTAGTGGTTGATGGAGTAGTTGAGGTAGTGGTTGTATCCGTCGTCGTAGTGGTTGCTGGAGCAGTTGTTGTCGTGACTACAGCTTCACAGTCCAGCAGGCATAACTCATAATAAACCTCGGCGGCCTCATAACATGCCTCTTTAAGTCCACTGCATACGCTGCTGGGATACCCTGCCCTAGTGCAGAGCTCGTATCTCCCATCACATGTTTCATGACGGTACTCTTTTGTGAGATCACATATCTCCGTGCATGAGGATGTCGCTTGGAGGATATTCACAATCGGCTCCCCGGAGTAGACTCCGGCATAAGAGCAGTCGGCTTCACCCATATCCTTATGTCCAAGATAGAATATAATGATGTCACTCACCTGCTCCCTGCTGAACCTGCTGGTGCCCACCGGTTTAGTAGTGTAGTCTCCCACCACCTCATGCACCATAGACCTGAAATCAGCATCTGAGGGGCAGGGAAACGGTTGGTCAGGAGGGCATAACCCGACAAGCTCCTCGATTTCGCCGTCACTGAGGGAGGTGTATGTCTTCAGGTAATCCCTCATCTTGTCCTCCACCTCCCTATCAAAGCTCTGGTCAAAATCAAAAGCCAAGGAGTTTGAGATCAGGAGCAATAGAGACAACAATATAGACATCAAAATAATTTTATTTCCTATGTTCTTCGTTATATTTAACATTTTTTTTCAGGTTAATGGGATGAGTAATCCTTTTAGGTGGTTAAGCTGCCTCCTCTGGTTCCATGATCTAGCTTACAGTGAGACAGCATTTCTTCAGGTGTTTGCAGCACTCTTGTGGCGTCACCATGTTGAGTTCCCGGAGTTTTGTGTAGCATGTTCCGGCTTCGTCTGCGGCATTACATGCATCCACCTGGATGTCTGAGAGGGCTTCGGCTGGTGTCCCAGCTGGTAGCGTTGTTGTTTCCGCTGGCGGTTGCTCCGATGTCTCAGACGAGATAAGAACATATGCAAGTATACAGAGAACTGCTATTCCGGTCACAGTAAATATCGTTTTACTCTCCATTCCACTACCTACTGTATTCTTTATTAATATATTATGCACTAGACTACTATAAAAACATTTCGTTTGTTTAAGTTACATCTAGATGGTAGTTGTGATGCAACAGTCACCGTAGGTTATGCAGCAGCATTCTACATAATCTACTCCGCAGAAATTATCCAGGCCGGCGGGAAAGCCGGCAAAGCATGTCCCCCAACCATCATGATCTTTGCATTTAGTTTCTGAATCTGGGCATGATGCCGCAAATACTGCCTCACAGTATTGGAGTGGCGGCACCCATCCCCCCTCATCACATCCAAAGGGAAGTATGTCTGTATTATCAATTAAATAATTAATCACTGGCAGCGCAACCAAAACTATGATCACCCCTATGAAGATATGTGAAATCCTGCCCCGTATATCATTCCTCTGCTCTATATCTTCAGTCGTCATATACTCTATGCCGTACACGATCAAAGCCAGGGTGGCTAAAAGGCCTATGATCAACCAGATAGTGTCCAGGAGAAAGCAGACTATGTCATTAATTCGGCGTATAATCATATCCACATCAGAGAGTGTTGTGGTTGGCGTCTGTGCCCAGACTGGGGAAATCAAGGCTGACACCATCAATAATATGAGTACACTCTTCCATAATCTAATCTGTAATCCCATCCTAATAAATTATATGTGACTAGAGAATATAAACGTTTCGCATTATATCCCCCCCTTTTTTTTGCTGTCCAGATTTAAGTAACTATTCCCATAAATTCTTTGGTTTCTAAAAATGAGCACCCTCATCATCACCGAAAAGCCAAGTGTGGCGGCCAGAATCGCCAGCTCCATCGGAAACGCCGACAAGAAAAGCAAAAACGGAGTCCCCTACTATGAAGTCAACGGCGACTATGTTGCCCCAGCAGTAGGACACATACTCTCCCTGGATGAAAAGAAGAAAGCCGGGTGGAGGTATCCTGTATTTGACATAGAGTGGAAGCCCTCCTACACAGTAAATAAGGGCTCTAAATTCACCAAACAATACTTTAACAACATAAAATCTCTCGCAAAAAAATGTGATTCATATATAAACGCCTGCGATTATGACCTCGAGGGAGAGGTGATAGGATTTAATGTTATAAAACACATCTGCGAGGTGGACCCCACATCCCCTAAGGTTTTAAGGATGAAGTACTCCACCCTTACAAAGGAATCCATAACCCGGGCATATGAAAACCTGGAGTCCCCCAATAAAGGGATGGCGGATGCGGGATTAACAAGACATATCCTTGACTGGTACTGGGGCATAAACCTCTCCCGGGCCTTAACCCTGGCTGTCAGACGGGCACGGGGTTACACCACACTGAGTATCGGGAGAGTTCAGGGTCCTGCCCTGAAGATTCTGGCTGTGAGAGACAGGGAGATAAAGAAATTTAAGCCAACGCCTTACTGGGAGATAGAGATGCTGGCGGTTAAAGACAAAAAAAAGATATCTGCTATGCATTCAGGAGGCAGGTTCCTGGAGAAAGAGAAGGCGGAGTCTGTTAAGAAGAGATGTGGGAAAACAACTGTCGTGGAAAGCACACGCAGAAGTAAAATCCAACAAAAACCTCCCTCCCCCTTCGACCTCACCACACTCCAGACAGAGGCATATAAACACCTTAATATCGCCCCCAGGGATACCCTGCAGATCGCCCAGGAGCTATATACTAACGCATACATCAGCTACCCGAGAACCTCATCCCAGCAGTTACCCAGGGAAATAGATTTCAGAGAGATAATCAGGAAACTCTCAGGGATATACGGGAAGGAAACAGGCATCCTACTGTCAAAGAAGAAGCTTACCCCCTGTAATGGGAAGAAGAAGGATCCCGCTCACCCAGCCATCCACCCTACCGGTGAGACTCCCACGAGCATAGCAGGAGGTAGAAAGAAAATATATGACCTGATATGCCGGAGGTTCTTCGCCACCTTCGGAGACATTGCAGTCAGAGAAACCATGACCATAAAATTAGATAATAACTCTGAGATATTCATAGCTAAAGGCACCCTAACTGTTGAGAAGGGATGGCATACCCTCTACGGCAGATATGCTAGATTCAAGGAGGAAGAGTTACCGGAACTCAGAAAAGGCGACAAGCTGAAGGTGGAGAAAATAACCGTATATGGGAAGGAAACCCAGCCACCTAAGAGATACACGCCCTCATCCATTATCCGGGAAATGGAGAAGAGAGACCTGGGAACTAAAGCCACACGCTCCCATATCCTGGACATTCTGTTTAAGAGAGGCTATTTGAAGGGTAAATCCATAGAAGTCACTCCTTTAGGGATGAAGGTGGTTGATACCATGGACAAGTATTGTCCTGAGGTAGTCAGTGTGAAACTAACCCGGAAATTCGAGGATGAGATGAAACAGATAGAGTCCGGGAAACTCCCTATGGCGGAAGTTGTTAAGGAGGGGGAGGAAATGCTGATAAAGATATCCAAAGAGTTCACGGGGAATGAGAAAGAAATCGGGGAATCCCTGGCGTCCTCTCTGATAAGTACCCGGGAAGAGAAAAAAGAGGGTCTAGGTAAATGCATGAAATGTGATGGAAACCTTGTCCTTAGAAAATCAAAATTCGGCGGCTATTTCGTCGGATGCGACAGCTACCCCCAATGCAGGTTCACTATTTCTATGCCTAAAGGTAATTTGAAGGAATCAGGTAAATGTAAGGAATGCGGCTACTCAAAGATAACTGTGTTCAGGGGTAAGGGTAAAAAACCCTGGTCATTCTGCATTAACCCTAAGTGCCCTACAAAGAAGAGATTCAATGCCCGGTAATTTCTTCCATAGTGGATATAAACTTCTCCACCTCCCCTAAAGTATTATATAAATAAAGGGATGCCCTGACAGAGCCATCTATCCCCAGTATATCCCTCATCAAGGGCATAGCGCAGTGGTCTCCCGATCTAACATCTATATCTCCTTTCACCTCCAGGAGCCTTGCAACCTCCTCAGGTTCTAAACCATCCACATTAAAGGGCACTATACCTACTCTACTATCTGAGGTTCTGGCTCCATAGAATTCCACCCCCTCACCCGCAATATCCTCTAATCCAGCTACTAGTTTCTTAACCAATCTCCTCTCATGGCTCTCTATTTCATCCATACCCACATCCTTAAGGTAATTAACTGCTCTTTCAAATCCTATGGCTCCTGCGATATTCGGGGTTCCTGCCTCCCACCTATCTGCTGTTTTCTTTAGTTCATATCCCTCCATTGATACGTCTGCGACGGTTCCTCCCCCTAAAACGCCCGGCTCCATGTCATCTACCAGATCCTCCCTTATATATAATCCGCCGACTCCTGTGGGCCCAAGCATTTTATGGGCTGAGAAGGCGAAGAAATCACACCTAATTTTTTTTACATCCACCTTTATGTGGGGGGCTGATTGAGCCCCGTCAACCAGGAACAGGCAGCTGTTATCCTGGCAGATCCTCCCTATATCCTCTACTGGTGCTATGGAGCCCAATACATTGGAGATATGGCCTACAGCAACCAGCTTTGTTTTGTCGTCGATCACCTCCCTGAAGTCCTCAACGTCAAGGACACCCTCATAGCTGGGCTTGATTGTGGTTAACTCAACACCCTTCTTCCTCAGCCTTAACCATGGGAGTAGATTGCTGTGATGTTCCAGCAGGGTTGTGACTATCCTGTCTCCCTTCTCCCAACCTAAACTTAATGCAACTAAATTTATACCTTCGGTTGTATTTTTGGTGAACGCCAGTTCCCTCTCATCTGCGTTGATGAATCCTGCTACAGTACTCCGTGCTCTTTCATATCTATCGGATGCAGTTTGGGATATACGGTAACTACCCCTGTGTATATTCGCCCTATACCCTCTATAGTATCCCATGATGGAGTCAAGAACAGGCTCCGGAGTTAATGTGGAGGCTGCACTATCCATGTATATCATGCCCTGCTTAAGTATAGGGAAGTCCTCCCTGATTCCCTCCACATCCATATTATTTAATTGTTACTTCACAAGTATTATATTAGTCTATCAGGGCCCGTGAGCTCAGCTCTCGGAGTTAGCCGAGGACTAAGGTGTGTTTCGCCCTTCAGGGGCTCAAGCACACTTATTTAACATAAAAATCACAACCTTAATCGTTCAGCAGACTCAACAAATAAAAAAAAAAATTCAGGGGCGTCCTCTCAGGGCCCGTGGCTCAGCATGGTTAGAGCGCTCGACTGATAATCCCGATGCAGTCATAAGACACCCTAAGGAACCCTCCTTTTTGTCTGTGAACTGTCCACAGGGAATACCTAGTGTTCCTTGTACCCTCCAGGGATTAGTAATCGAGAAGTCCGGAGTTCAAATCTCCGCGGGCCCACCTTTCTTTTAGGAAAAGAAACGTGGACGAAAGAAAAAGGAATTCGCTTCGCGAATTCAATATTTTAACTTAAATACTTTTCCCTGGTTTTTTTGACTGTTCCGGAGACTCCGAGAACATGGGGTATTACCCTGATTTCATTGATTTCCTTCATCAAAGCAAGAGCTGCCCTAACATCATCCACACATCGATTATTAACTTTAAGGATGCCTCTCTGGTTTTCCTTATCCCACTCCATCATCCAGAGGCTGGTTTCACTAACGCCTCTCTCCCCTAGAAACCTAAGGGAGCTCCGCCAGACAGCCTTCGTAACATCCTCCCGGCAGAACCTGTGACCTGATATTAACTCAAATGCCAGGTATCGGTTCCTCTCCCGCATCGTGGAAGGTATAGGCTTAAGCATTTTTCATCCCTCAGATAGAATAATTATTTACGATTAGTATCTAATATAACTCTCTGTGAGATATATGAATGCCCACATAGGGTGGCACAGCAACTGCCACAGCCAGTTGACATCTGGGTGCTACATTCGCTACGCTCAGCAGCACTCAACTGCCACAGCCAGTTGACATCTGGGTGCTACATTCGCTACGCTCAGTAGCACTTAACAAACAAAAAAAACAACGTAACGCCCGCATAGGGTAGCATGGATATCCTGGGGGATTGCGGATCCCCTGACTCGGGTTCAAATCCCGGTGCGGGCAAACACTTGTGGGCTCGTTTCCCAACGACACACTGCGGTTTCAATACTTAAGCTTCGTTGAAAACCGTTGATCCCTGTTTAGGCTAATTTTTTCCGGCAACAAATCCCGGCACATGTCCAGCTGATCTACCAGTTAATTCATCAGATAATCCCTTTAAAAGTTATTCATCGTTATCGCAGATGTTGTTAACATTTTTATCCAAGCAGCAGCCTCTGCCGTGGCGGATGTAA
Organism: uncultured archaeon; assembly: GCA_965602195.1. Lineage (GTDB taxonomy): Archaea > Altiarchaeota > Altiarchaeia > IMC4 > QMZM01 > CBFCYF01. The sequence continues at coordinate 14,218 of CBFCYF010000002.1, forward strand.
GGTGGATTGCAGACGACTTTCTTCGCTTCCGGTTCCTCTCTGCTAAACCCAATGAGACGCTTCATCTCCCCCACCACCGACTTGACGATGTTGACAACCTCGCCGACGGCCTCCTTCACAAACCCAGTTGCTCTCTCAATGATTCCCCGCTCTTTTTCCGGCGACTCACCGGCTCCCGCCAACAACCCCTCCACCTGCACAAACTCTCCCTCCAGCTTCATAGACTCCAAGACTGGCTGAGCCTCCCAAGCATATCCGATGAGGTCCTCCTCCTGAGCGGAGACAGTCGCCAGATACAACCGACCCCCAGCTGTGAAGACGTCATTGATGACGTAGACGTCAGGGTCGTTGGGGAGGTTAGACATGAAACGCATTGTTTTCTGGCCCGCAACATCCCCTGAGGGCATGTCCCTCAACAGGGCTCCAAACGTCTCAAGTTGCTTGCGGTACAAACGAATGGCGTCGCTGCCGCTTCCATTAAGAGGCACCCACGTCGCTGACAAGAGGACATCTCCAGGTTTTTCTGTGTGGGTGAGGGAGAGCATGTTATCTGTTTTGCCGCTGATACGCCAGCGGTTGCTGTACTCCAAGGTGATGCCGTTGGTTTCGGCGGTGTGGGTTGCGGCACCTGATGTGAACAACAACACAAACACCACCCCCAAAATCATCTTCTTTAAGTTCATTTTGATGTTGGAATAAATGTTTGAATAACACTATTTGCGACATTGTGAACATCACGGCTTCCCTCACGAGTCTTGACGTCGCCGGGTCTCCCGTTCAAGTATCCCACCCATGTGTTGACGACTGCCGTATCCCCCCCGGGTGATGTGCGCAACATGCCGATGTGCTGAAGCTTGTCGTTGTAGTCTGCGATGTGGCGAAGCATGTGGCCCTGGGACTGGGCGAGCGTTTGCTGGCTCTGAAGCATCTGGTTGAAGGCCCTACGTGCGCCGGCATCGTCGCCGTCCCTAATGGCTTGGGCTGCCTGTTGCTCGTATCTTAGTGTCTGGTCGGCTTGGGACAGCACATTACGCCTGCGGGGGACGTTCTCCTGGCTGAAGGCGCCGACTCGGCTCCTGCTGCTCTGGACTTCACTCACATAGTTGGTGTTGCCCTTTACGTTCCCCTTAAAGTCGTTGAAGTTGCGGGTTGTGCTGGAGGCGCGGGCTACGCCGACGTTGTTGGCTACGTTGTTGTCGCGGTTTTTCTGCCCCCTGATCGTGTTCTCCAGGCGGTCGAGGTTGTCCATGCCGTAGGCGCCGCGCATCAAAGCCTGCTGGTTGAGGCCGATGAACTTGAAGACGCCGCTCATCGCGTTCATGGTTCCCTCAATAGCGCCGGTTGCCTCGTAGCCGAGGAAGTGGTCGCTTATCTTGATGATTTCGTTGTACATCTTATTCTTCATGGGGCCTGTCATCTTCTGGGCGATGTATTGTTTGATTGCTGTGGTCCCCGCCACGTAGACTGAGTTCGGGACGTAGTTTTTGATGGCGTCGGTCACTATCTTCTCATATCCCTGGATTGCGTAGAGGCTGTCGATGACTGCGGCTCCGGAGCGGGTCCGGTAGATGGACTTACCTATCTTGTCTACTCTAAACGCAGCCGAAAGTCCCCCTTGGAGCGTCGACTGTGAGGTCAAGCCGAGGCGCTGGGCCAAGCCCAGGTTTGCGGCGCGGCCGAGCTGCGCCGACGGCCCGAACGTGAGAAAGGTGTCCCAAGCGGAAAACTGGCGTGAAACAAAGTCTGCTTCGTTGTACTTAAGAATCTCTGTGTCGAAGTAGTCGCGTCCGATGTCGATGTTATACTGGGTCTTGTCGCCGTTGCGTATTGCGTTGACGTCTACGTTTCTGAAGGCGTCCCAGATGCGCTGTCTGAGCTTCTGGGCTTGGTCGTCTGTTAAGTCCTTCCCGTAGTGTTCCTTGATCACCTCCTTCAGTCTGTCCTTGCTGAACTTGTTCATTTCCTCAAAGGTGACCCCCTGGCGACGCAGGTCTTCTACCAGCTTGATGCCTGCTATCTGGCGGGTGGCCTCGTCCACCTGGAGGTCGGCCATGTCCCCGAGTATGTCGTAGTAGCCAGCTAGTGCCCCTATACTCTCTCCTACGCCTGTGGTGGCGACGTCGATGAGGATGTTGCCGATGCCCGCCTCGCCGTGGCTGTTGAGTTTGTCGTTGAATAACCTAGCGGTTTTGCTCATGTCCACTGAGAGGTGGTCACGGATGCGCTGCAGGTATTCGAGTTCGACGTTTTGGATGATGCGATTGGCAAAGAGGTTGTCTGGCTCTTCCTCAAGGATCTTGCGTGCGCTGTGGAGGGCCATGCGGGTGTCGCCTTCCATCTGCTGGCGGAAGACGTTTAGGGTGAGGGCGTCGACTCGGGCGCGTGGGTTGGCTGTGAGCTTGGGGAGCATCTCGTCGAACTTGTGGGTGGCTCCGCAGCGGAGCGTTAAACTCAGGTGGGTCATGTCGAGCTCTGTGCGGAGGAGGTTCAGGTAGTTAGAGTATTCATCACGGTGTTTGTAGTCGAAGAAGCCTCCATCCATGTTGTCGAGGATTTCATAGAGCTTTGAGGCTTGTCGCTCGAATTCTTCAAGCAACTTGTCCTGCTCCTCACGGAGACGTTCAAGGTCCTTTTTGGCTTCTTCTTTATCTTCCTCTGATCCGTGCTTGAGCATCCATTCAGCGTCCCTGATCTGGGAGAGGATGTAGTCTGCTTCAGCGTAGAGGTCTTTAATGTCTTTGAGGAATCGGTTCTTCAAGGCTAGGTAGTCGACGACGTTGCGGGTGATGGCCCGTACTATCTTCTGTTGCTCGGTTTCCTCGGTCTCGACGCAGACGCATTCGTTGGGTTCGCTGTCTTCCTGCGAGAACTCGGTGCCTGGTTCCCGCTTGCAGACGTCCTCACATGATTCGCAGCCGTCGGCTGTCATCTGCCAGCCTACTTCGCAGATGCCTGTGCAGTCCCCTGAGTCGTCGATGACGCCTATCATATGTTCGCCTTTCTTCCGCCAATATTTGTCACATTCATCCTCTTCTTCGCTGTCGTATTCGCGGGCGGTGGATGTGGTCGGCGGCGAGGTCAAGGTCGTCGTCTCGCCGGGGCAGGGTTCATCGGGGAGGACGCATTTAATGAGGTAGCTGCCTGGACAAAAGTTGCCGCACTTCTTGCGGTCGAAGCTCTCGTAGTCTACAGGTCTTCTACAAGCTTTTGAGTACTTGTCCTCTTCCGGGTCGTCGATGTTGTCATTGGCAGCGCAGATGCAGGCCCGAGTGTAGCTCCAGTGGGCGTGGGGGCGGTTGTTGCAGTCCTCCTGTACACATCCCACACCGCTCATACGCTGCCAAGTAAAATCGGGAGGGCATTCGACTGCAGTAACACAGTTGGCCAACAAAAACAGGGAGAGCACGGTTACATAAAGCCTTTCTGTCACATCACACCACCTCGTTTAAAATATTTATTTTCTTTCCCTCCTTAAATAGCTGAAAGTAGTGTCCAGCCTTCACACCAGCTCATCATCTGATTTTTTGAAATCTCCATCATCATACCTATTATCTATTATTATTTAAAGAAAAAAAATCGAGTTTACAGCAGAGCAAGAATATGAGGTTTGAAAATCACTTGTTTCTCATCCTCCGGCTCCAGATTACCTCACCTATTAAGTCCTAAAGTGGTAGCTATCAAACAAACAAAAGGTTTTTATAGAAGCGGGTCTAATTATTTACAGTTGTAAAAAAGTTAAACGACAATCTTAAATGAAAAGATTCAGACTTATTGTTGACGGGGATGTAACTGGTGTTAGATATAGAGATTATGTGCAAAAAACAGCGTTAAAGCACAAACTTCACGGATCTGTTGAAAACATGAAGGACCGAACAGTGGAGATAATCTGTGAGGGGGGAGACAAGAACATTCACAACTTCATCGAAGAACTAAAGGATGCTGAGGGGGAAGGGAGATGGCATATTGAAGGCTATCCTAATGCTGAGGTGAATAAAGTCCAGGCCATAGAAGAGAAGTCAACAGGTAAATTCACAACATTTGAAATAAAACATGGCAGCATGGAAGAGGAACTAGGTGACCAGATGGGTGCGTCATACAATATTCTGCTCGATTACGCTTCATCTATAAGAAAAATAGATGAAAAATATGGCGTCATATCTGTAAACATGGAGGCGTCAGCCAAGGCAATAACATTACTCAGTGGGACATTAACAAAACTTAACACCACTCTTGAGGATGATAGGAAAGCTATGAAGTCTGACCGGGAGATGATGAAAAACCTAGCTGAGAAGATAGAGAAAAGCATAGCGGCCCTTTCTAGTAGAAAGTAATATCGTATTTCTCCTCCTCCAGCTCCAAGATTGCCTCCTTTCAGTCAGAAGTATCCGCTGAATCAATGTACTATCCCCCCACATATGTTACACTTTTGATTTTGAGTGTAAATAAGTATGAGGTGGGTTAGTATGAAGCTTTCAGTAAAACAGAGGTTTTGGATTGTTAAGCGGCGCTTGCAGGGGGTGAGTGTCGTTTTTATCTGCCGGCAGGCAGGGATTAGTAGGCGTACCTTTTATTATTACTGGCTTAGGTTCCAGCGTGAGGGGTGGAAGGGTCTTGGAATAAAGTCCCGCAGGCCTCATACGATCCATCGGACACCCCAGGAGACGGTTGATTTAGTAATTGAGTTGCGTGAAACCAAGGGGTGGGGCCCTTCAAGGATTGAAGGATACTTACATCAGAACAAACCGGAAGGGGTTAAGTTGGTTGGCCACAACACGATATATAGAATCATCAAGCAGGCAGGTCTTAACAACCCACTTGATAAGCCCCGGAAGACTTGGGGTAAAAAACGTTTCCAGAGAAGCAAACCAAACGAGATGTGGCAGGCAGACTGGAAGCTTACAAGAGAAGATGAATGGATGATTACCTATCTAGATGACTATAGTCGGTTCATACCCTCAAGCCAGGTGTTTGAAAATGCAAACACAGAGAATGCACTAGCTGTGCTGGAGGAAGCAATGGATGAACACGGCACACCCAAGCAGATACTAACCGATCAGGGAGCTCAGTTCTACACCTGGCAGGAAGATGGAAAAACCAAATTCACAAAATACCTGGAACGCAAGGATATACAGCACATAGTAGCAAGCAAGAGAAGACCAACAACGATAGGTAAAGTGGAGCGCTTCCACAGATCTTATGAAGAAGAAGCTTGGCGATACTCTAACCATGGGATGTACATACAACATTACAACTACGAACGTCCACATCAGGCGTTAGATTATTTAACGCCTGCAGGCGTATATTTTAAAGAAGTGTAACATATCTCAGGGGATAGTACAGTATCCGCTGAATCAAATCAAATATTTATATATCTGTCGCCCCATTATTCTATGGACATAATTAATTTTCAGAATAGAGGTGATTAAAAAAAAAATGGAGTATAAGATAAGAGGAACAACCCTACAGGTTGCGGACATCGAATTAGAAGAAGGAGAATCAGTATACACTGAATCCGGAGGCATGGCATGGATGTCCCCCAACATCAACATGGAAACCAACACCAAAGGAGGACTCATGAAAGGCCTGGGAAGAATGTTTGCAGGAGAATCACTATTCATGACCACCTACACCTGCAACAGCGGCACCGCTATGATCTCCTTCGCCAACGAATTCCCAGGAAAAATAATCCCTATGGAACTAGCTGAAGGAGAAACCATCATCGCCCAAAGAGACGCCTTCATGTGCGCCCAATCATCCGTAAACCTCGCCGTACACTTCAGAAAAAAAATAGGGGCAGGACTATTCGGAGGAGAAGGCTTCATCATGCAGAAACTAACCGGGCCCGGAATGGTGTTCATCGAACTAGCAGGAGAAGTCACAAAATACAACCTCGAAGAAGGCCAAGTACTGAAAGTAGACCCCGGACACATAGGAGTATTCCAGCCCACAGTAGAATTCGACATAACAAGAGTGAAAGGAATGAAAAACATCCTATTCGGAGGAGAAGGACTATTCCTTGCAACACTCAAAGGCCCCGGCAACGTATGGCTACAATCCATGCCCATCCCCAACCTAGCAGCAAGAATAGCTAGATTCATACCCGCAAAAGGATAAAACATAGACATGGATATCCTAAGCACAGCGGCGGCGATACTGGCCGCCCTATTCCTTCTTATATTCCTGCTGGGAATCCTCGCCGCCCTATTCACGCCGGTGATGAGCCTAATAACCCTCCTACTAGATCTCATACTGCCCCCAATAGCATCACTCTACTACAAAATCTTTAAGAAAGAAGATGATACAGGAAAAAAGCAAGGACCTAAAGCAACAAATTACTCAATAAAACAGGGAGAGGAAATCAAATAATTACTCCCCACTCAACCTCTTCCACAACGCAGATGCCATGAAGGGCAGAATTAATGTAGCATCACCGTCCACTGTTACGAATTTAGCATCCTCCTTCAGTTTACCCCAGGAAATGGCCTCACTCATCCTGGCCCCCGATAAACTACCGTCATACTCGGATGCTGTAGTAACATACACGGAGTAATCCAGGCCTTCATTAAACTGATTCCACCAGATGGTGTGGTGCTTGGAGATCCCGCCCCCCACCATAAGGGCGCCCGTCTTATCCGCCCCGAACACGATATCTGCAAGCCTCTGCTCATCAAGGAACAGGTTAATCTTGAAATCCCTGTGGGTCTGCCAGAAAAGCCACAGCTGGAAGCCAACCGACCCATCAAACATCCCCGGAATAAACACTGGAATCTGATTCTTCCACGACCAGTATATTATCGATTCCTCCCGCCTCTCCACATCCCCAAGCATCCTGCCAATCTCCCATACAAGCTCATACCCTGAAACCTCCTTTCTCTTAGAGTAGATATCCAACAACATAGGCTGTATCTTCTCCTCAAGGATGATGCCGTAGGACTCATTCGGGATCAGGACGTTGCCAAGCCTGTTAATCCCCCTCCCATGCAGGTCCCGGTCATCCATAGAAAAGCTTCCATGATAATAATCCTTCCACAACCTAGCCAGATCATGATCAAGTGTCCCTGCGGTTGTTACCACCACATCAAACAGTTTCTCCTTCACAAGATCCCTGATAATCCCCCGGGTCCCTGTGGCTGTGATGCAGGCTGGGAAAGAAAGAAATTTCACGCACCCCTCCGCCTGCATTTTCTCAAGAATATCAACTCCCCGAGCCAGCTTCCTGGCAGTGAAGCCACCACAATAGCTCATATTCCTCACCAGGGCGTCTACCTCGTTCTCTTCCATGGAGAGGTCTTTAACTGGATCCATTATCAGAGTTCTCTATCGCTACCTCATCCACCACAGGCTGAAACATGAAATATTTCTCCACATACTTTTTCATCTCATCATCTGAGATACAGGATGTTCTCCCCTCCTTATCATAGAGTTTATGGATGTCTCTGTGTATGGCAGTAATCCTCGAGTCTCTCTTATCTATGCTCACCTTTATCCCCATCAATTTCTCTGCCACCTCCTCCACCCTCTTCATTATAACCGCCGTTCCAGATGAATCCCCCACCATCAATTTCCTCTCACCCCCCACCAATTCCGGGGGAAATGACTCGTAGGTGAAGGGGTTTTTAATCACGCCTGCCGTATGGATTCCGGATTCATGAGCGAAAATGAAGTCACCAACAACAGCCTTATTTCTGGGGACATGGACTCTCACCTCCTTCTCCATATATCTTGCGAATTCCACCAGATACTCGAGATTGTATCTCCTGAAACCCTTAACTCTCTGAGCGAAAAACAATAGTATCTTCTCCAGTTCAGCGTTCCCCGCCCGCTCCCCTATCCCGAGAAAGGTTAGGTTAGACCAGTTGGCTCCATGCCAGTAAGCAGAAAGTGAATTAGCAATCCCCAGACCAAAGTCGTCGTGGACATGGGTTTCTATATTCCTGACATTGATTTTCTTCAGTTCCTGCACAATCCGTGGAATCCCATAGGGGAGGCCGGCTTCATTAAATGGGACGCCCAGGCCCAGTGTATCACATAATCTGATAACCGCATCAGGGGATCTCTCCATGATTTTCTCGGTGAATGGAAGGAGAAAATCAAAGTCTGCTCTTGTCATATCCTCAAGATGGCATCTCACCCTTAAACCATGGTCTAAGGCGTAATCCAGTGCCTTCAGGTATCTGCTTTCTGCTTCCTCTGCGTTTTTGAAGCCTATTTTGTCGAACATATGGGAGTCTGATACCGACATAAGTATTCCGGTTTCCTCCATCCCGTCCATCGCAAGCACCAAGTCGATGTCTTCCTCCCTGGCTCTGGCCCACCCAGTTACCTCAGGGAACTCATATCCTCTATCCAGCATCTCCCTAGCCACCAGCTTGTCTCTGTCGTTGTAGAGAAAGCACTCCATCTTCTCGATCCCTATCTTACTCAGGTATTCATAGATCTCCAGTTTGTTTCTCCTGGTCATCACAATACCTGGCATCTGGGCTCCATCCCTGATGGTGCTGTCTGATACCTTTATCTTTTGACCCTGTGGCAATTCCAGCTTCGGCATCTCCTCATAGCTTCGATACATTTTCAGTTAAACCAATATATATTCGAATCCAAGTTGAAAAATGAGTTGATCATCTCCTCATCCTGCCGCCTATGATGTCGACGAAGGAATCGAAGAGGGGGGCGTCGGTTCTCACAGAAAAAAAATCCACTCCCGCTTCGTTACAGATTCCCTGGATACTGGAGATGTGATCCTCCAGCCTCCTCCTGTATTCCCTCTTGAAAGCAGGGCTCAGGTAGGTTCTCCTGGAATCAAGGCTCTCCATATCCTCAAAATCTATGTCATCCCCCCACATCAAATCAATCTCGCCCGGATCAAGAACCTGAATAAGAACCGCCTCCTCCGAGTATCTTGCCACCCTATAAATACCCTCCCTAAGGGAATCAATAGGCTCTATGAAATCAGATATTATCACAATAAATGATCTTGATTTAATCATCTTCGTGTACTCCTCAATACACACTGCAAGATTTGTATGGCCTTCCTGCTCTGATCCGTTAAGTACCTCAATCATCCTGAAGAAGTGATTCTTCCCCTTCCTTGCCGGCATCACCTCCATCACCTTATCTGAATAGAGAGCTGAAGAGAATTTCTCGTAATTATTCAATGCTATATAAGCAAATCCTGCCGCAATACTCCCACCGTAATCAAATTTCCTCATCCCCGACGCATAAAAATCCATACTGGCACTGGAATCAATCAGAATCCTTAATATCATATCTTTCTCCTCCTCAAATCTCCTGATATAAAGCTTTTCCGTCCTCCCATAAAGCCGCCAGTCAATAGTCTTAAAGTCATCTCCCGGATAGTATCCCCTGTGATCTGATAAATCCGTGCCCCTTCCCTGCTTTATCGATCTTCTGCTGCCCATATATATGTCTGAAACCCTACGTTTCACCAGGAAATTTAATCTCTTCAACGCTTCCAAGAAGCTGGAATCAATAGCCATCCTATTTCTTCTTTATGATTCTCTCAATAACCTCGTCAGCAGAAATCCCCCTCCTCTCAGACTCAAAGTTCAGGATAATCCTATGTCTCAGGACCGGGAAAGACATCGCATTTATGTCCTCCTTCGTCACATAATTCCTTCCGTTGATTAACGCCCTGGCCTTACTTGCCATAACAAGACCTATGGATGCTCTGGGTGAAGCACCGTAATCCAGATACATTTTAGCAATTTTACTATTTTTGGGTCTGGTTTTGGTTATTATATCTATGGCATAATTCTTGTTATCATTGGATATGGGCATCTTCCTTATCAATTCCTGGATTGCGAGCAGATCATCCCTGCCCATGATTTCCTCAGTATCCGGAAATTTTTCTCCGGTGTAGAGATCAACGATCTTATATTCATCATCCCTTGTGGGGTAATTAATGATGATCTTCAGGAGGAACCTATCTAACTGTGCCTCCGGCAGCGGATATGTTCCCTCCATCTCAATTGGATTCTGGGTAGCTAGGACAAAGAATGGTTTATCCAGTTGATGAGTGGATGTTCCTATCGAGACCTGTCTTTCCTGCATGGCCTCCAATAAAGCTGATTGGGTTTTGGGTGTCGCCCTGTTGATCTCGTCTGCAAGAAGGATGTTGGTGAATACAGGACCCTTCTCAAACTTGAAGAACTTCTTCCCGTCTTTCTCCTCAACGATGTATGTTCCGGTAATATCCGAGGGCATCAGGTCTGGTGTGCATTGTATCCTCTTAAACCTGAGATCCATTATACCTGCCAGGGTACTTACCATAAGGGTTTTTCCAAGACCCGGGAATCCCTCCAATAGGATATGGTTTCCAGTGAACACGGCGACGAGAATCTGCTCAATAACATCATCCTGTCCCACAACCACTTTACCTATCTCATGGACGATACCTCTGTAGATATCCTTCATCTTAGGATAGATATCTTTCAAATCTTTATCCGCCTCATCATCTTTTTTTATCTTCTCTATATGACCCCAAATACTTTCCCCTATTTTCATTTTTTTTACTTCTCCAATACCTTCTGTAGCGATTCAAAATATGTTCTTATTAACTCCCGGTACTCCACAGGTTCTTGTTCGGGAGTCTCATAACCTTTACCCTCAACCTGCGGAAATTCCTTATCTACCTTCTTAAAGGTGGACTCCTTTATGTCGATCCTGCCTCCATACTCCGGGTGCATCTCCATCTTAATATCCTGCCCGGATATCTTTGCAGAAGATGGTTCCCCGAATATCTCAGGATCTGGGGAAGCTCCGGCTCCACCTCCTTTATCTGTTTGTGGCCCCTCGTTCATCCCAGGCTCCTCACCCCCCCCCTCACCGCCTACTTTCTCCTCCTCCTCTCCGGTGCTATAATTTCCCACATCAAACTCCTCCGTCCCCCACTTATCTCCGTTTGTAATTGTGGGAATACGTTCCTTGATGGAATCCCAGATATTACCGTCCAACTCTAAACCAAGAATAAATCCCTCAAAAGCTAGGATGTCCATGCCCACAATAGTGAATGTGAGAAAAACAATTATGAAGCTTTTCACCACAAATCTCTTAGTAGCTAAGAATGAGGAGTATCTAATCTTATCTATACGTTTGCCCACATCAGAGGTTAAATCCTTGATTATTACATTCGTCCTCCCCCTGTTGTCGTAGGCTGTCTGAAGTCTCTCATCCAGGGAGGGATATTCCTTCACTACTATCTCTATCACCTGTCTGTTATGAACCCTGTAAAGCGCGTGAGCGATGAGATACAAAACGGAGGGGGCAAGTGAGTAGTATGCGGGGACTTCAAGGAGTTCCAGGACTATGAATAAGGCAAGGAAGACTATTATAGCATTCACAATCACCTCAAATACATGTATCTCCCAGCAGGCCTTCCCTATCTCTGTAAGTTTCCTGGTCACCGAATTTTTCACATCACACCTTCCTCAACTCACTTATTTTTTCGATTATGGAGTCTATTATTGCCTCCAGAGCATCAACATTATCTTTTAAATCACCAAACTCTTCCTCCAACTCCTCCAAGTTATCTAGAGCGCTGGAGGAGCGATTTTGATTGATGCACTCTTCTATCTCACTGATACTATCATTGCAGTTTTCTATATTCTCATATATCCCGTCTTTATCATCATGTAATCTATCGTGTGCGGAGTCAGAATACGTGCGCAGTTTACCCCCAATATTCTTCAATTTCACGACGTCGTTCTTGACCTCTTTCAGCTCAATCTCCTTCAGTTCTTTATCCTTTTCGCACACCCCCAACTCTTGTTCGCTATTGGAATATTTCAGCTCATATTCATCTCTCTCATCTCTCGTTTTTGAGAGACTCTCACCTAAAGCTTCCTTCTCCCCCCTCACATCCTCATAGTAATCCCCTAAAGAGGAGGCCTTCTGCTTAGAGAGGTTCAGTTCATTAATAATATCCAGTAAAATCTGCTCTTTTTTCTGTAATTCCGCACTCTTGGTTTCTACTTCACTGATGGTATTGTTTAATCTATCTCTTGTCTCCTCCATCTCATCCAACACTGTGCGGTGCTTCAGACCTAAATTCTCATAGGTTTCCTGGTAGTAAAATGCCATCCCCACCATACTCATCAGGAGGGTGATCAACAAACCCAGGAGTATGAAATTCACATCCCTTTTCATTTTAGTATACCATTACTTATTTTGTAGTTCATCTAATTATTTATTATGCCCTCAAAAGCCAAGGTTGGGGATTATATGACTGAGAAGGTCCACTCCATCAGCTATAATGCCACCATCGAGGAGGCTATAACTGGTTTCCTTGACTCCACCCACCAGAATTTTCCTGTGGTAAGGAGCGGCAATCTGGTTGGAATAATCACGGCAAAGGATTTACTCAGGAATTATAATAACCCTAAAAAGAGGGTGAAGGATATCCTGAAAAGAAAACTGGCGGTTGCAAGACCCGATCTCGGCTTAGATGATGCGGCCAGAATCCTCTTCAGATACGGGTATAATAAATTGCCGGTGGTTAACGGAAACGGTAAATTGGTGGGGATTATCTCCAACGCCGATATCCTGAGATCACACATAGAGAGGGTAACCCCCCGGAAGGTAAAGACGGTTAGGCGTCTAATTGAGTCCGAGCACGGGGTGAGGATTGAGGTAATGAGATACTCTGTTCCTGTAAGCAAATTACATCCAACCCAGGATAAGATATACGCTGATGAGCTCGAGGGCAGGGAATATGAATTAAAGAGGGGGTTGGCTGAGCCAATCATAGTAGTGAAGAGAAGAAACCGCTACATATTAGTTGATGGGCATCATAGGGCGGTTGCAGCGAAAAATCTTGGTATTGATGAGTTAATGGCTCATGTACTTAAGTTCGACGGTGCAGGGGAGTTGGGGATGGAAAAATCTGCCAGAGAAAAAAACCTCATAACCTTAGATGATATAAAGATAATAGATTATGCCCAGCATCCTCTGGTTGAGATAACCACAAAGTTGATTAAGAGAAGAGATCTGGAGTAGACAAGAAATCCGCTTTTAAAACAAAAAATCTAAGATATTAACCCTCATTTTTTCAGAAGATGAATCTACTAAAATTTAGGCAGGGATATAAGGAGTGGGAGATATCCTATAATGTTGAACTTGATTTTGAATACACCGCTGATCTGGAAAAAAAGATAACCCACATAGTACTGCATCAACTATCCCCCAAAAGGAGTGTCAGGATTCCCTGGGGGATATTCCAACCTTATCTATGTGGAAAGGAGGGGGTTTATGTTGATGCCTCCGGTCTGAGGATTAAGTCGGCTGCCGGGAAAATAGAGGTCTCTGATTCCAGGTTTCTTAATATAAAAATACATGAGGATCAGAGAAAAGCTATTATGGTGGCTGAGAAGAGGGCAGTGGAGAATATCTCCACATCCGTGGAGAATATACTGACGAGATTTACGGGGAGGTAGTATGGGTGGGTTTCTTGAGTGGTCTGAAAGGAATTCTAGGGTAGTATGGTCTGCTACTGCCCTCTATATGCTGTTAATATTCCTCATATCATCCGTATCCTATCCTCCTCAGCCGTTGCCTCTGAAGGGATATGCTCCGATCATAGAGCACATGTTTGAGTTTGGAATCCTTGGTTTCCTGCTTTATACATCATTCAAGATTAATAAAAACACGCAAAGGAATGCTTTTATTCTGGCTGTATCTGCTGCCATCCTGTATGGGATCTCTGACGAGATTCATCAGGCGTTCGTTCCAGGCAGAGTTCCGGATTTAGCTGACGTGCTGGCAGATTCTATTGGGGCAATCATTGCCATAACAATAGTGAACTCAAAGATGAGAGTAAGAAGTCAATGAGTTAGATCCAGGCCGAGGTCTCTGGCTGCATTCAGGGCCTCATTGTATTGCCCGAAATCAAGCCTCCCTCTTAATTCCGGGTAGTCCATCGCCCTGTACATTGGCCTGTATTGTGCCATGATATTCACCTTAGCTGATTCGGTATTCTCTGCTATCCATTCTAATATGGGGATCGTGCAACACTCAAGGTGACCTGGCAACATCAGATGCCTGATGAGTAATTCAGCTTGTTTTGCAGCTATTCCATGGTTTCTCTCTGTTATCCTCATATAATCCCTGACATCAGATAGTCTTTCGGCGCATTCATCATTTCCGTATTTGAAGTCTGTGAGATAGACGTCAACTACACCATCCAGTAGGTTCATGGCGTCTTCTGTCAGATACATGTTGGAGTTCCATACCTGGGGGGTGTTCTTATCCAGAGCCTCCAACACCTTAAGGATGTAGGCGATGTTGGGTGTTGGGTCTCCCCCAACCCAGTTCACGTTCCTCGCCGTTCTGCTTTCGATTAATCTTGCCAGGCCACCGGGTTTGATGTAGGATCCCCTGTCCGGGTGTTGGCTTATATCCCAGTTCTGGCAGTAAACGCATCTGAATGTACAGCCTGCAAAGAATATTGTGTGGGAGGGAACCAGCTCCGGCTCCTCACCTATGTGGATGAACTCAGAGGATATCCTGGGTTCCAGAACCCTGCAGTAGCCTACGTCTCCTATGAGTCGGTTAACCTTGCATCTTCTTTCGCAGAAGTGGCAACATTCCATAATATTCTTTGCCTCCTCAACCTTATCCTGGAGATTCCCGCACAGTAGATAACGTGCTTTTTCCTTTCCTTCAAGGATGGAGAAATACCTACTGAGTGGTTTTTTATCTTTCATATTGAATAATTAGGTATATATTTTACATAAAATGGATGATGTTATGATAAGAATACTGGAGAGACCCCAGTTGGAGAATACCATTATGGTGGAGGGGTTGCCGGGGATAGGTTTGGTTGGGAAGCTGGCAGCAGACCATATGCTGGATGAATTAAATGCCAAGAAGTTTGCTGAATTATATTCCTATTACCTGCCTCCCCAGATCAACATCAAGCAGGACAATACGGTTGATCTGGTGAACATGAGCTTTTACTATAAAAAAGGAGACAAAAACGATTTAATCATCCTGTTGGGTGATTTCCAGGGGATAACCCCTGACAGCCAGTATCTTATCGCAGATAGGACCCTGGATTTTGCAGAAGAGTTTAATGTAGGGAGGCTATTCACTTTAGGGGGTCTGGGAACTGGTGCTATAACTAAAACACCTAAGGTTTTTGGAGCGGCCACGAGCCGTGAGTTGGTGGAGGAACTAGGCAGGAATGGGGTGGTATTCAGGGGGAATGGCGCTATTTTCGGGGCCTCGGGTTTATTGCTTGGCCTTGGAATGCTTAGGGGGATGGAGGCTGCATGCCTTATGGGTGAAACCCACGGGCAGATAATTGATGCCAAGTCTGCGGAGTCTGTTCTCATAGTCCTTACCAAGATTCTTGGAATCGAGGTCGATATGGCTGCCTTAGAGGAGAAAGCAAAGAAGACGGAGGAGCAGATGAAGCAGGTGAGTAGCATGATGGAGGAACAGAAGAAGGCAGTGGATAGAGCTCAGAAGTTCGCGGACGAGATCCCTTCTTACATCAGGTAGAACTGGCAACTCGGTCAGTGGGACCAATCGTAGCGCACGTTCCACCTTTCGCTAACGAAAAAAATCTTCGATTTTTGAGTTCCTAAAATCGGCAAAGCTGATTTTCCAGAGCCTTTGAAAAAGGCTGCTCGGACTTAGCCGAGCTCGGAGTTAGCCGAGGACTAAGGTGTGTTTCGCTTTTGCTCAAGCACACTGAATGAGTTTAGTTCAGGGGGGTTGAACAAAGTGAATGCCCCCCCTTTCGCCAGCCTTTCTTAAAGGCTGTTCGGAGTTTGCCGAGGACAAAGGTGTGTTTCGCCCCTCCGGGGGCTCAAGCACACTGAATGAGTTTAGTTCAGGGGGGTTGAACGAAGTGAATGCCCCCCCTTTCGCCAGCCTTTCTTAAAGGCTGCTTTTGAGGTATATTTTTTTATAGTAGTTGTAGTTCAGTAAACTTGCCAGGAGTAGATAGAGAAGCCATCTCCAGGGAGGCATGAGGTTGAAGTAGGTCTGGATTTTCCCCAGAGGAGAGAAGTGTTCCCTGAACTCGTCGTCTGTCATCTTCCAGCCGTAGGTTTCTGTTTTGTTCTTTATGGTGTCGTTTCTCATCACGTAAACATGAGCTTCTTGTCTGATGATCTCCTCCCTGTAGCATCTGCCGTATTTCTCCTTGGTGTATCTATAAACTGCTTTAGTCAGTATCGCCAGATCCTCGCAGTCGCCGGCTCCTTTATCTATTGTCTCATGGGGGTACGCCCAATACTCTACATTCCAGTAGATTTCATGATCATGCATCTCCTGTATTCTTTCATGAACATAGCTTTCCGGTCTCTCACGGCTGTAGTTGTAGGCCTCTTCTGCAAACTCTATGAACCGGGGGTCGTCGACAACCACCATAGCCTCGATTCCATGAGACTGCCTGCATAGTTGCTCAAGGAATAACAGGGGGTTGGGGAATGATATCAGAAGGAACAAAAACAGGTTCATGGAAACTATAACTGCAATCCTCAGGTACCATGTCCTACCTACAAGTCTCACCCACCCACTCATCTTTTCAATACCTTTATGCTTTGAAGATATCCTCCACTCTCGCGATCGTCTCCGCATCACCCACACCCTTGTCCTGCCTGATTCTCACCAGTCTAGGGAACCTTAGCGCATATCCTGAGGTGTATGTGGGGGATTTCTGGATTTCCTCATATGCGACCTCCACAACAATCCTTGGTTTCAGTGTTACCTCCGTGCCCTCCTGCCTCACAACATCATCTCCCAGAAGTTGAGTCATATCTTTCAGTTGCTCATCGGTAAATCCGGTGCCCATCCTTCCGATCGTGAGCAGTTCTCCGGTATCCGGGTCCAGTGTCGCAAGAAGAAATGAGCCCAGCCAGTGAGCCCGCCTACCCTCACCCCAGGTGGCTCCCACAATCACCAGATCCAGAGTCTCCATTACTGGCTTGATTTTATACATGTAGCCAACCCTTGAACCAGGCTGATAGGGGGCATCAAGGTTCTTGGCTATAACCCCCTCATGCCCCTTCTCAATAGCGAGTGAATAGAATCCCTCAGCCTCCTTGGGATTATCTGTGAGTAGATGCTCAGCCAGTCTAAAATCAGGGCTTTCCTCTACTATGCTCTCCAGGATATTTCTTCTCTTTGCGAATTTCTCATCTATTATGTTATGTCCCCTGTAATAAACAATATCAAATAAATTGATTTCAACCGGAATCTTATCCACCATCTCCCTGATATGATATTTTCTCTTAATCCGCCTGGATAGATCCTGGAAAGGCCGGGGTCTCCTATTTCCTTTGGATTTTATGGCCACCAACTCACCTTCAACGATCACATCATCCTCCCTTAGATTCTCTTTGGCGGATTTTACTATCTCAGGGAACTGCTTGGTTACGTTCTCCAGTCTCCGGGTGAACAGGAGGACCCCATCATCCGTCTTATGGATCTGGAGTCGTACACCATCATATTTAATCTCAAAGGCTGCGGGGGAGAACTTATCTAGGGCTTCCTTGATGCCGCCTACTTTCTTAGCCAGCATCACCTCTATAGGCCTTCCGCAGGTGATATCCACCTTCCCTAAACCCGTGTTTCCCTCTGATTTCGCAATCCTTGTCACCTCTCCAAGATCAGATGTAAGGGCATAAGCTCTATCCACCAGTTTCGAATCCGCCTTAAATGCCTGGGATATGGCATCTTTCACAATACCATCGCCCACCCCCAGCCTCAACTCCTGAAGTATCAACCTTACGATGTATCTGCTCTCCATGGGCTCGGCAAAGGATAGTAGTTCCTTGATGTAGCCTATTTTTTTCTCCTGACTCTTCATCCCTGTTAGTCCAGCTAGTTTATCCAGATTACTATAAACCTTGCCTAGGGTTAATTTCTCCACAAAAAGAGTGGTCTGGGTCTTCCTGATGAGAACTTCCTCCGCCACCAAACCAATATCCCCCTTAACCCTCAGCTTATCTTCCACATCCTGCTGGGAGATACCTGCGATATCGGCAATTGCTTTGATCATCAGTTTACTTCCTATCCCCAGCTCTTTTCCACTCCACCCGGGGAACACCTTCCCTCTCAGAAATAATAGAACAATGGGTAGGGAATCCTCCGGAACATCACCCAGGAATCTGGAGATTATGTCTGTCATCTCCAGTCTTCCTGCGACATTCTCCAGTTCCCTAAATACCTTGGCGAGAACAAAAAAATCCATCTTGGGGGGGGATACATCAAACAGATTCCACACTCTTTATCTCAGGGATTTCCTTCTTTAATGTGGCTTCCACAAAGGCTTTGAGGGTCATCTGGGAGATGGGACAACCAGCGCACGCACCCTTCAGCCGCACCT
This sequence comes from uncultured archaeon, assembly GCA_965602195.1. Lineage (GTDB taxonomy): Archaea > Altiarchaeota > Altiarchaeia > IMC4 > QMZM01 > CBFCYF01. The sequence goes on from CBFCYF010000002.1 coordinate 32,573, forward strand.
TCACAACCCCATCATCTACATTCACAAGTTCGATGTCTCCTCCATGATCCTGTAATGCGGGCCTTATTTTTTCCAGAGCCTCATCCACACACTTTTTGATATCCTTAGCCATTTACTTTCTTTATTAAATTGGATATGCATCTATTTAAACACATGCTGTGTTTACCTCCCCGGTTATGGTTTGCAATCACCATGGTGTCTTCTTTAATTTTCTCAGCCATGCCGTGAAATTAGCTGCCACATGGATTACTGGCGTTATAACAATCAGGACATAGAATCTGTCGTAGTTGATTTCTCCCAGGAGAAGCCAGGAGAAGAAGATTGCGCCGAAGAAAAAATCCAGTTGATCCAGCAGGGGGGCGGGGTCTCCTCTTCCCAACCCACTCATCCTCTTCACAAAGGACGCAGCCATATCCCCCACCAAGGCTCCTGTGGATAGCATGAAGGCAAGAGGCACCGTCATGGTATAGAGTTCAAGATTCTCTATATGAATTCCTGGATGAATGATCTGCTGGATTAAACCCGCCAGGGTTCCGAGAGTGATTCCGGCAATCAGACCCCTCCATGTCTTCCCGTCACCAAGGATCCTCACACCCCACAGGCGTTTCCCTCCGTCCACTGGTTTGCCGTATTTCGCAAGTACCCTGACTTTTGACACCTCAACGGGGGCTGAATTAGCCACATAAGCTGGCAGGATAAACCACAGTGCATCGATGAGTCTCAGCCACAAATCCATAATATTTAATCGTCTTGGATATTAATAAGCTACAGCAAATAATTAATGACCTACGATGAAAATCCTGCTCATATTATGTGACGGAATCGGCGACAGGCTGACTGACGGGAAGACACCCCTTGAGGTTGCCCGAACCCCCTACATGGATAAGATGGCGGCAAGTGGGGTAGCTGGGATAATGGATACTGTGAGGGCGGGTGTGAGACCCGGAAGCGACACAGCCCACCTGTCACTGTTTGGCTATGACCCGTTCAGGGTGTACACGGGGAGAGGCCCTTTTGAGGCTGCGGGTGTCGGCCTGAAGCTGGATGCGGGAGATGTAGCAATCCGCTGCAATTTCGCTACCTTAGAGGATGGAAGGGTAGTGGACAGGAGGGCTGGTAGGCAGGAGGAAGGTCTTGCGGACCTGGCGGGGGAGCTTCATAATCTAAAGATCAGTGATGCAGAAATTATCTTCAAAAAGTGTGCAGGTCACAGAGCCGTCTTGGTCCTCAGGGGGGAACACCTATCATCTGCTGTAACGGACACAGATCCTGAGGGATCTAATGTTCCGTGGAACAGGTCAAGGTCAACAGACGGAGGAGAGGAATCCAAGAGAACAGCGCAGATACTGAATGAATTCACCCAGAAGAGCATAGATGTTTTCCAGAACCACACCCTAAACCGGGAGAGAGTGAGGAGGGGGAGTTTACCTGCTAACATAATCCTTTCCCGGGGGGCTGGAATAAAGCCGGAGCTTGAAAGTTTTGAGGAGAGATATGGGGTTAAGGGAGCATGCATATCAGCTACCACGCTCATAAGGGGGGTATGCTCTAGCATCGGGATGGATATAATAGATGTCCCCGGAGCTACAGGTCATGTGGACTCCAACATAGCGGGGAAGGCTCAGGCGGCGATCAACGCACTGAAAAAACATGATTTTGTTTTTCTGCATCTGAAGGGAACCGATGAGGCCAGCCATGATGGAAGTTTCCAGAAGAAGAAGGAGATGATAGAGAGAATCGACGGGGAGGTGATAAAGTCGATTCTGGAGGATGTAGGTGACACTACTATTGCGTTGACAGGGGACCACTCTACGCCTGTGGGTATAGGGCAGCATTCTGCGGATCCGGTGCCTTTAGTGATTACAGGTGATGTGAGAGTCGATTCCGTAAAGAGATTCGATGAGAGAAGCTGCTCTAGTGGAGGTATGAACAGAATCTGTGGGAGGGATTTGATGGCTATTCTCCTGGATTTAAGTGATAATGCCCGTCTCTTCGGAGCCTAATTAATCTCATTGGATACTGCCTTCAATATGTCGCTGTTGGAGATGACACCCACTATGTTGCCGTTCTCAACCACTGGAAATCTCCTGATGTTTGCTCTTTGCATGATCCTGGCAACGTCTCCAATGCGCATATCAGGGGTGACTGAAAGCAGAGGGTAGGACATTATATCAAGTGCCTTGGTTTTGTCGATATCCTCTTTATCGAGCAATATCCTGATTAGCACATCTTTCCTGGTTACCATCCCATATTTTCCTTCCGGCTTGGAGATCTCCACTATAACACTGGTTACATGCTTATCTCTCATCTCCTTCATAATGCCGGATAGTGACGTGTCTGTGGGAACAGTTGCTACGTCCCTAGCCATAATGTCTTCAACATTAATCCTAAATTTTTTCATTGTAATTATATGTGGGAAATGCTATAAATATCATTCCTTCAATATAGTATCATGGAGAAGTACAGGGCTCAGCAGCTGGCAAAGTGGCTGGACATCACAGATCAACAGTTAGACATACTGATGTCTATCTACAGGCTGCAGGTGGATGGGGTGGAGACCTCCCCGAAACACATAGCCGGGCAATATATAGCTGATTACGGTGGGGGCCTCCAGAAATCCAATCTCTTTGCTCAGATCAGAAATCTTATAGCTGAAGGCCTTGTGATTAAGGAAAAAAAGGGAGTTTACTGCGTAAATCTGGATACAATGGATCATATCCTTGGCACCAGGAGATCGGAGCTGGAAGGAGAACTACATGAGTTCGATCAGATATCAAGCGAAGCCAGAGAGTATTTCAAAAAAACGGTTCTTTCAACCATAAAACACTCCGCGGATTTTCTCACCTATAGTGATCTCTACAAGGCGATAACAATGTCCATCAAAAACGCCACAACCCTATATCTGACCTGTGATTTCCCCACCATCGCGTACCCTTATTCAACAGCAAAGGGCATAGGCAGAGATAACTATACCAAGGCTATATGGGATAGATGCTTCGACAAAAACGAGTTAGAGGTGAAATACCTGACCAATCTCGATGTGGACCTTCCCTTCAACCACGCCCTTAGGATATGCGGCGACCGCCAGACAGCATGCTCTGAGACGAAATTAATAATAGAGCAGCTTGCAAACCAGTCACGGATATATTCAATGCTGGACATCCGCTATACTGAGGATCTCCACTGCCTGGATGTTGTCATTCCCGAGAAAAACGAACCCAGGGAATTCTTCCTTTATGCTAAAGACGAGCACAAAAATATCCTCGGAGGATTCCATATCCGCTCAGCGGAGACCTCAATAAGCGCGAAGAATATGTTCCTCCATGGGTTCGAATACGCAGAACCGTTGAGGGGTCTTAAAGGGGGGGAAATCCTTAAGGGCGTGAGAGAGCGCCTTGAAAAGAAGTACATGGTTACCGGTTGATTTTACTGTCTCCTACCTATCCTGCCCTTTCAATAATTCTCTGGCTCTATCTACTCTGATATTGCCTTCCTCAACCAGGATTCCGGCGATTTCATCTATCTTCTTACCTTGTGCCCCGGCCATCACGGCAATATTCCTTGCATGCAGTGACATATGACCTCTCTGAATTCCCTCTCCCGCCAATGCCTTCAGTGCTGCAAGGTTTTGAGCCATACCAACTGCTGCTGCCACCTCACATAGTTCCCGGGCCGTCTTAACCCCTAGGATCCTGAGGGATGCTTTTGCTATGGAGTTCATTGTGGCCCCCCCCACTATACCGAGAGCTAATGGCATCTCAATCACGCCTTTCAGGTTTCCCTCATCATCTCTTTCCCAGCGGGTTAGTGGGCAATAGACTCCATCCCGGCAGGCGTATGAATGAGCCCCGGCCTCAACTGCCCGTGTGTCGTTTCCGGTGGCCACAGCAATCGAGGTGACCCCGTTCATCACCCCCTTATTGTGGGTTACGGCCCTGTATGGGTCGAATCTTGCAAATTCATACGCCATAAGAATTCCTTCCATCAACTCCTCCCCCAATATTTTCTCGGGTATGGTGGCTTCTGCTTTTGTAATTCTTTCCACGCAGTAATTCGACAGAATCTTTAAATATATTCTTCCCCCAGTAACATCCTCTATGTATGGGGCTGCTGCCTCGCACATGGTGTTCACGACATTTGCCCCCATGGCGTCTTTCACATCCACCAGCAGGTGGACGATAACCATAAATCCCTTGTCTGTGGATATAATCCGCACCTTAAGGTCCTCTGCTCCACCCCCCAGTTTGATAAGGATTGGGTCTTTTTTATTCGCTATCTCAAGAATCTCCTGCTTATTCCTGAGTATTTTTTCAGCTGCCTCATCAGGGTTCCCTGCGATGAGCTGGATCTGGCCTATCATCACTGCTTTACTGCTGTGGGTTTTGAAGCCGCCTCCTGCTCTAACCATTTTCGCTCCATTGCTTGCTGCTGCCACCACCGATGATTCCTCGGTTGCCATCGGAATCAAATAATCTCTTCCGTTAATCAGGAAGTTCACTGCTATCCCTAAAGGGATCTCGATCTTGCCTATGACGTTCTCTATCATCCCCTCTGCTTCTTCCATCGGGATGCCTTCCTCTATCGCTTCTATATCCGCATCCTCAAGTCCTGAGAATTCACTCACCGCTTTGAGTCTTTCCTTCCTGCTTAACTTGTAGAAGCCCGGTATACGTGAGGTTCTCTCATCTGTCATCTTCAATATGATAATTAAGAAGGAGTAAAAATAAGGGAGGGGGCTTCATTCATAAACTGTTATGTTAACTGGTTTACTCTTATCCGATATGTCTGGATTATAATATTCATACACCTTCGACTCGGGCGTCTTTGCTTTTATGGGGTAAAGTGCTTTTAGCCTGTAGGTGAATTCCAGAGGCTTATTTGAACTTATACCGCTCACATACAATATAAGTTGTCTGCCTGTGATCTCATATCTATCTACTGCCTCCATGCTCTTAAGCTCTTCCAGGTCTCCTGCAACAACAGAGAATCCAGGTGGAATGCCTAAATCAATTATCACCAGATTAGCTGCTCCCACCCCGTTGTATGAGGCCTTGACTTTTACTTCAGCCATATCGTTGATCCTGATGTCTGTCGTATCGTATTCCACGTCGATCTTGATTATCTTATCTGTTGATTCTGTTTTCTCCCAGGGGACATAATATTTTCCAGCTATCTGATAAAATAGGAGTCCTTCACCTTCGTATTCTATCCTGACCTTATTTAATCCCTCCCGTGTATAGCTTTCCAGATCGATTAGCTGCAGTACCTCGTTGTTTGATTCATCTATGTTGATTCTTGATGCCTTTGCATCATTGATAAACACATCTACTACCCCCTTACTACCTGCTTGTTGTAGATGCTCTGCCGCGTAAATTAAGGCCTTTAATGAGAGAACTGTTGCTTGAGTTGAACTATAAGTGCCGAAACTATCCTTCTGCTTGATGAGGTAGTTCAACATTTTAACTGCTTTCCCGGGGTTTTTCCCAGCCTTCATATGTGCTAAGGCTGTGAGGGCGGTGATCTCAATGTCTCTGATACTGCCCTTCGACCCCATTATCGTTCTATCCGTGCTTTCTCCACCACTACTCCAGTGTATCGTATCATTATCCTCTATTTTTGTTTCATCTAATTTACTTAGTATGGACTCTACTACCTTTCCGTCTCTGCCATACTCAACCAAGGCGTTTGCGCATAGTGCCAGAGTGTATTCGTCACTGGTTCCTGAGTTAATATTTTCTTTAATGTAGGATACTGCGTTATCTATCTTATTGCCCCTGTAGTCGCTATTAACCAGGCTCCATGTTATGAGACATGTTGCCGTTAATTTAGAGCGGGCCATATCCCGGGAGAAATCCACTAGATGACCTTTGGCCTCCCATGAACCGTCACTATTCTGCTGCTCTAGAATCCAGTTCTGTGTTCTTGGGATCAGCTCCTCATCTATGTTATAGACCTCAGACATATCCTGAAATTCCATCAGACCGTATGCAGTTAAAATCAGTTTAGGTGGAGGGCTCCCAAACAGGGAGAACCCACCTGGGGTGTCTGTCTCAAAAGTGAGTAGTCTCTGGTAACCTGTCGCAACATATCCCTCAGCCTTCATCTGCAGTTCCGGGGTTATCTGTTCCGTCCTTTTCATGTAGTCCAATATCAATACATTCGGGTAGGTTATGGAGGTGGTCTGTTCAAAACACCCGTGAGGTACCCTGAATATATTATCAAGTCCATCAACAACCTGGCTGAAGTATCCTGGATAAATCTTCACAAGAATCTTTGATGCATCATCTACGCTGTACTCTGGGATGTATACCTCCTCCTCTATAATACCCTCAAGCCGGCCATTTGTTGTTGCATAGGTTTCCTCCCCATCCGGAACAACCTCTATCTGCCGTGAAATAGCATCGCTTTTCTCTGTTCCATACGCGTAGACCGTGAATTTATGCGGTCCATGCTTCAGTACTTTAATGTGATAGTATGTAACTGTGACCTCACTTGGGTTTAATCTGACTGTCTTCTCTTTCTCATCCATTAACTCAAACCAGTATCCCTCCATTAGCTCCAAGCGTATATCCTGGGGCTTATCCAGGTAGTTGTATAGTGCTACTGGAACCCATACCTCATCTCCCTGGGTCAGGGTTCGGGGCAGATCAACATCAATAAAGAAATCCTGGAATACCAGAATCCCTTTATCTGTGCCGCCTAATCTACCGTCTAATGTGGAGGCTATGGCACTAAGCCTCCATGAGGTTATGGAGTCAGCCATCTTCAACTCTATGGTTGCTTTACCCTCCTCATCTGTTATCAATGACGGGTTGCTGTACAGGGTTTCAGGGAAAAACTGTCGGAGGTAAGGCGTGGCTCCCCCCACAGTATCTGCCTCCTCCGTGTCAGGGTACTGCTTGGAAGCCCCATCATATGTCTCTGACCAGAAGCCAGCGGAACCGCTGCCTGAGGTTCCCAGCTTGAATACCCCCAGCTGCCATATCACTATTGCCCCAAAGAAGACTATAGACAGGATGATGATGAGCAAAGCCACGGAAAAGAACACAGCCAAAAATTTCTTTCCTATGGCTTTCTCCTTCGTCTTTCCCTTAACGCCTCTCTTTCTGTTTCTAATCCACTTGCAGATACCATATATGCCATATAATGGAGTAACTATGAGAACAAGCAGTAAAGCTATGCCTATCACCATAAAATACAGTTGGAGGATGCCAAAGATCATGGTTGATGTCGTGTGATCAACATTTATCTGGAGGAATACAACCAGGATAATGAGTATAAACATCAGGAATATCCCCAGGATAAAACCCAGCATAGGGGCAAGAATCAATAATTGAATTATCCTGTTTTTACCTGATGCGATCTCAACCAGACCGTATATGAGGAGAACTGGATACGCTAGGAGAATTAATATCAGGATTATAATGCCCACAAGATACAGTTTCCCTGTGTAATCCTTCTTCTGGTCCTCTATCCTGTTTTTCTTTGATATGAATGTGTCTTCCATTATATCGAAGTCGGTTACCTCCTCAATGGATGCCATATAGGCTCTTGCAACGTCTTCCTCCTCCACCTCTATCTCCGGTCTGATTACTGGGGTTTCCCCTGGTTCTTCTTTCCTTGGCTTGATTATCTCTGTGAGTTGAACGTTTTTTATCTGGAATCGCGGCTCAAGAATTTCTTTTTCGAAAAGAAAGTATATCTTCTCAAAGCCGGGCTGTATTTCCTTTAGGGCATAAACTGATTCATCAACTATATTAACTCCTAGGGCCGACTGAACCCCGCCGTCCTCATCGCTGACCCTGAAGGATATCTCAGCTTCTTCCCCTGGAAGATAAACCTCCTTGTCTGTTTCAACATCAATATCCAGATCCCTTGGCATATAAACAATGACTTTCTTAACGTCCCTTACTATGTCCGTGGACCTTAAAATTTTGTATGTGTGGATCTCAAGGTTTCCTATCATATCAGGTGTTATCTCCAGGTTAACTACGCCTCTGCCACCCTCCAGCTCCAATGCCTTCGTCAATATCGTCTGCTTGTTCTTTATCACATCCACGTATGCTGTTTTTGTTCCAACAGAACCGGATGAATAAACGTTAAGGATTGATGTATCCCCAACATAGTATATTGGCTTATCCGTATGGAAGATTATCTGCTCTCCTCCCGCTTCTGTAGAGAGATGTTCTGTCTTGGATGATGCTCTCCCTGACTTGTCTCTTGCTGTAACACTGATTTTATAGTTTCCTCCCTCAGATGGAGTGAATTTAAATGAACCCACCCCAAGAGTGTTTGTCTCTCCCTTCTTGCTGTTTACAGTTAATGTGGTTTTAGCCGGTGATTGATCCGGGTAGGTTGTTACCACATATACTGTGTTCTCCATCCCCACCTTCAGCTTGTTTCTCTCAGGTATTATGTGGATGTTTATGGGATGTTTTGATACAGGCACTGTTTCAACGATGGTTTCCCTGTGATTTGTGCTGTCTGTGACTGAGACATTTAAAAGAAGTAAAGCGTTGCCTTTCTCCAGGGGCAGGCCAACGAGGTACTCTGGGAGCTTTACCTCGAAATCAAAGTTTCCGAATTCATCTGTTTTTCCGGTGACGTGGGCGTGTTTCTTCACATCTATTTCATACGCGGATACGGTGACATCAACGTTCGCGTTGGAAACCGCTTTGCCGAAGAAGTATTGTGCCGAGAGAAAGCCTTTCAGTGTCTCAGATGGTAGATAAAAGTCGCTGTCTGTCTCGAAATCTATCCTGTATTTAGGCAGCACATATTTCTCGACTTTGATCTTCTTCTCCTGTTCATCCAGGGATGTCAGGGCCCTTACAGTGTATCTTCCCGTAAGTACTTCATCTGCCAGGGTAAACTCTGCTGATGAGATGCCGTAGTCGTTGGTTTGGGTGATGAGCTTGAATACTTTATTGGATTTGGAGTCTTCAACCTCCAATGTGATGTTTTCGTTGGCATAGGGTTTCAGGTTAAATGGATTTAATACAAGGGCTCTTATGTGTATCTCCTGCGTCGGTTGATAGATTGGTTTATCTGTGGTGAGAAGTATCTTAGCCTTTCGCCTTATCTCCACATTTTTCTCTATTAAGTCCGGGCCAGCCTTTATTATTAACCTGTATTCCCCGGGAGCTATATCCTCCGGGACATTAAACTTTACATCCACAGTCCCAGTATCTGAGGTTTTCCCTTGGTAGAGTATCTTCTCGTATCTGTTCAATAAATCCCCTTTAGTTATCTTCACCTCAATATCTGTGTTTTCTATTGGGTTACCGTTCACAGATTCCCTGGCAATGACTCTCAGTGAGGCTGTTGAGCCTGAGATGAATTTACTGTGAGCGAATACGAGTGTCTGCTGTTCGCTTGTGAAATGCTCAAGGTTGTAGATGTAGAATGTATATGAAAGAAAGGATATCAGGAAGATGACGACAGCGTATCCAATATATTTTCTGTTGAGTTTTGGTTTCCCGTGTCTTTTAAGGTAAAAAAATACTGTGGCGAGGCAGATAATAGTGATCATCACATATACGGGGGTTAAATCAACACCTGCTTCCTTTTCTGCTTTTCCCTGGGGTTTCAGGGTGGTTGTTATTTTATTTGCTGCTGCTCCTGAGCTATCCATGGGACCCCATATTCTGCCGGTACTGCTGCGGATTATGCCTGTAATCTGGTTTTCATGAACTAATGTAACTTTGAAATCATAGCTGTCTACTCCGGGCATAGCGCAGTTTGGATGGGCGGCCACATTTAAGGTGAATGTGTCTCCTGCGGCAACAACTGTTTCTGTGGCGGTGATTCTTCCGCAACGGAGGCCATTGTTTTCCACATAGCTGTCTTTGGGATATACTTTTATGTTTGACCCTGCGGCATTCATAAATACAATCGCCCCTGAACCATCATCGCTGAAGGCGTGGTCTATGGGCCTCTGTGCGGATACTAAAACAGAAAACGGAAAGATCAGGATACATAACATGAGAATAAGTTTATAACTGATTTTTGGTTTTCCCCTATTCATCATATAATGTTAATGAGTATATTAGGATAAATATCTTTCGCTTTAAAAATGAAGGGACAACATAAAAAACTGAGGGAGATTATTTCGGGGAAGATGGGGGTGGTTGTTGCTTTTTCTGGGGGGGTTGACAGCAGCGTTGTCGCCAGGCTGGCAAAAGACGTGCTTGGAGGTGATTCTGTTGCGGTCACCATCAACTCCGTTGTTTTATCCAGGGCTGATCTTGTGAACGCCAGGAAGATGGCGGATGAGATAGGGATAAAGCACAGGGTTGTGGAATATGATATCCTGAAAGATGAGGATTTCGCAAAAAATTCCTGTGACAGGTGTTATTTCTGTAAGAGGTATTTCTCAGGGATCCTGAATGAGATCGGAAAGGATATGGGTTTCGGCTGCGTTATGGACGGAACCAACGCCGATGACTTACTTCAGAACCGACCTGGTTTGAGGGCGATAAAGGAGGCGGGGATTATATCGCCTCTGGCGGAGGCGGGAATAGGAAAAGAAGAGGTGAGGAAGATCGCAGAAAATCTGGGATTGAGCTGCTATAACAGGCCCTCAAACACCTGCCTTGCCACAAGAATCCCTGTTGGTGTAGTGATAACTGTGGAGGAGCTGGGGAAAATAGAGAAAGCTGAGGAGTTCCTTGGGGATCTCGGGGTGAGGGATCTGAGGGTCAGATGTATGGGGGCTCTTGCGAGGATAGAGGCAGATACTGAATATCTTCCTATTTTATCGGAAAAATATAATGAAATAGTGGATAGATTCCTGGAGCTGGGATTCAAACATGTAACTTGCCACCCCTACAGCCTGCGACGTGAACCTGACTTATAATTCCACCCACCCTATAATCTTCTATGGGCCAACTTAAGAGTTATGATTTTGTTCTGGATAGATACATTAGATCCATCGAGTGGCTGAGGGAGGAATTCAGCGATATGGATGATTTGGCGGATGTGGTTATGGGAATACGGGACTGGGATGATGCGGTTTGTGTTGAGTTCGGAGGAAAGAGTTTATTGGTGAGTGTGGATGGTCCCTACAAGAAGAGACTTGTGATGAAGTCGGCCCTAATACATGCATCCACTGATGTGGTGGTTAAGGGGGGGGAACCCTTATTTGCCTTAGACACCCTGATTGGAGGTAAAGACGAGATAAGGGAAATGGCTCTCAGCCTTAAAAATCAGGCGTTGGCGATGGAGATCCCTCTTTTAGGTGGAAACACCATGTTTGAGGATGATGCAGCCCCCAGAGCTAATATCACGGTTGTGGGTGAGCTGGTAACTGATGAGCCCATACGGGACTCCGGGGCCCGGGAGGGAGATTTCCTTGTTGTTGTCGGGGAGCCGATCTGGGGAAGCCAGAAGCAGAGGATCGATAAAGCCAGCAACCTGTTTGAGACATGGTTCGATATCCTACCTGCTATACGGGTGAATGCGGCAAAAGATGTGACCAAAGGTGGCTTGGCGGCAACCATCTACGAGATCTGTGAGAAATCAGGGGTTGAATTTAAACTCGAGGACAGTATCCCGTTTCCCATGACCAGAAACCTCGACAACTTCCTGATCTCCATCTCCCCCGATGATTACAGTAAGGCAAAGAGGATATGTGGGAAAACAAGGTGTTGGATAGTAAAGATCGGGGAGGTTTTTTAACGATTCTCGGAAAAAGCTCTATTTTATTACTGTTTTCCTTATTTAAGTATAATGGCAACAAAAAAAGTATCTAAGAAAGGAGTTTTTGTCAGGATACTGGTCTTGGATGTTCTTAAGCCCCACAAACCCAATATACTTGAATTCGGCAGGATTCTGGGCCAGGAGGAGTCTGTAGACAGCCTGAATATATCCGTCTATGCGGTGGATGAAAAAACGGAGTCGGTTAAGGTGGTTTTGGATGGATATAACATAGACTCTGACGCCATAGAGAAGCTTATTGAGAAAGAGGGGGCTGCTATCCATTCCATGGACAAAGTGGTGTTGGGTGAGAGGAAGGTAATTGAGGTGCCTTCCGTCGAAGTTGGCATTAGATAATCATTGAGAGATGAACTTACAGTATCTGATCAATATTCTCAGGGAGGAGGGAATAGCTCGTCGTTTCTTTGTTATGAACTCCTTTGATGGTGTTTTAACTGTTTTAGGGGTTATTACGGCGATGTATCTCTCCGGCGAAAGCGATTCTCGTATTATATTGCTTTCCTGTTTCGCCCCTGCGGTGGCGTTGATGATCTCCGGTATCTGGAGCGCCTATGCCATTGAGAAAGCTGAGAGGGCGTTGGAGTTAAGGAGGTTGGAGAAGCAGATGCTTGTGGATCTGGGGGAGACCGCGATAGGCAAGAAGCTGGACACACTGGTTTTTATGGACAGCCTCATTAATGGATTGTCTCCCCTGATTGTTTCTCTTGTGATAATCTTTCCTTTTATCCTCTCTCATATGGAAATAATTGATCTGGCTTCAGCCTTTCTATATGCCCTCCTACTGGTACTTATCTGTTTAACTCTCCTGGGTTTTTTTGTAGGTAAGGTTGGAGGAGAGAACATGCTTAAGAGCGGGATAAAAATGTTGATTGCAGGAGTATGTGTGGGTTTAATTCTTGTGGTGCTTAATTCATATGTCCTGCCCATGTGAGATAAAAACGGAGGTAATCTGATATATCCTTCAGGAGTATCTCACTCTTTTTTCGATCGTGCTTATCCTGTCAATAATTTTTTTTCTTTCTGGGGGATTATAGCCTTCAATGATGTACTTCCATATATCCTCCGACATACTAGCATGCGCCGCATTCAGGGATTTCTTCAGGACCACGAGATCCATTGCCTTATCCTCCACCCTGGTTGACATAACCCCTAAACCAAAATCAATTAAATAGATTCCTCCCTCCCCCAGAATCATATTAGATGAGGTTAAATCATTATGGATGATGTTGTGTTCATGTAATCTCGCCACTATTTCCCCCACCTCCTTTGCTATTTTAGATATCTCTTCTCTCCCGCAGGAGTCAAAGAAATCCTTCAGCGACCTTCCCTTAATATAATCCATCTCAATACTCCTGTCTTTAACGTCAACATTATACACTGAGGGGACAGGAACCCCCACCCTCTTTGCCTTCTTAAGTAGCCTGAATTCTCTTTTTGTTCTCATGGCTCGCAGTTTCTCATCTAATTCCTTAACTCTATATTCCTTCCTTACCCTGCACTTAACGAGCTTTCCCTTATGACAGTAGAGGTCAGCCTCAGCGCCCTTATCTATTAAATCCATCCCCCAACCACTATTTTTTTTGTTTAACTCTAAATATATTCTTCTATTGAATTATTCATTCAATCCATATATCTAACCTTAATGTGCAGAAAATGGATCTAGATCAAGTTATAGAAAAGATGGGTGAGGCTTCGCAGGATTACTCCATGCCGGCGAGGGTAAGGCGGACATTAGATGAGGTGGCTGCAGAGCTTATGGCTGATGACCAGGACACAGCAGTTAAGGTAACCACAGCCATATACAATCTGGATGATATCGTGGAGGATGTGAATATCTCCATGCACGCCAAGACTGTTCTCTGGGACATCATAAGCGATCTGGAATCCATAAGGGGGCAATAAAATTGACATCCATAGATCAACGACTTAATCTCATTGAAAGAAACACCGCTGAAATTGTTACCGGGCAGGAGCTAAGGGATCTCCTTAAGGAAAAGAAAACCCCTGTAAGCTATTGTGGATATGAGGTCTCCGGCCCCATACACATAGGAACCCTGATAGCAATTAATAAGCAACTGGATTTTCTTAATGCGGGTTGTAAGGTAATAGTGCTTCTTGCTGATCTACACACTCACCTGAACAGGAAGGGAGATGAGCAGTTCATAAAGGAGATGGTGGAATACTGGAGGAATTCACTTATGGCTCTGGGGTTGAAGAAGGCGGAATTTGTGTTAGGCACTGAATTTGAGCTGGGTGAGGACTATGTGTATGATGTCCTGGATTTGGGGTTGCTGACTAACGTGAAGAGAGCAGTTAGGAGTATGCAGGAGATTGCCAGGGATATCGAGCACGCCAGGGTTTCTCAGATGATTTATCCCCTGATGCAGATTGCGGACATAAAGGCGTTGGGGGTGGATATTGCTTGCGGGGGGATGGAGCAGAGGAAGATTCATATGCTGGCAAGGGAACTTCTGCCTTCCATAGGTTACAGGAAACCGGTTTGCGTGCACACCCCACTCTTATGTTCACTTCAGGGGCCCGGGTCGAAGATGTCCTCAAGTAAGCCGGAAACCATGGTGAGGATAGATGATTCCCCCGATGAAATAAGGAAAAAGGTAAATAATGCCTACTGCCCTCCCAAGGTGGAGGGAAATCCCATCCTCGAGATATGCAGGTATCTTATTTTCCCGAGGACGGGCAGTTTGGAGGTTAAGAGACCCGAGAAATTCGGAGGCGATATTGTTTTTGATTCCTATCCTGAACTGGAGAAGGCGTATATGGAAAAGAGACTGCATGCCATGGATTTAAAGAACTCGGTGGCCGGGAATCTGATGGAGATGCTTGAGCCTGTGAGGGATAACGTTGGCTGACTAATATGGAATCTAACATATGGCTTGGTGCTCTGATTCATCCCGCTGAGACGTTCAGGGCTGAGAAGGAGAGGGCGTCTGTGGGGGATGCGCTGAATAACGTTGCAGTTGCTGGATTAATAGTCAGCGTAGTCTTCGGACTCCTATTCTGGTCTCCGTTTGGACTTTTTGGACTTGCTATTGGCATCATATTACCCCCTATTTTCATCACCCTATCATTTCTATTTGAGTCCCTGGCCTTCTTCATCACAGCAAAAATTCTCGGAGGTAAAGGCGACTTCAGCACACAGACCTATCTGATGTCCTTATTCACAACCCCGTTGGTTGTACTATCCCTGGTAAGGCTTATTCCAAATGGGTGGATTCTTTACCTACCAATAGCACTTTATTGCCTCCAGCCTCTTACCCTAGCCTTAAGAGAAAGCCATGGGTTTAGTATAATAAGGGCTGTATTAGCATGGCTAATGCCTAATATAATTCTGAGTCTGATACCTGTTCTGCTTAACATGCCGTTTTATTGATTTAATTAATTCCAGCCTGAAATCAGTACTCATCCTTAATCTGAACTGGAAAACGCGCGCCTGGAAGCTTCATCCTGCTAATCTAAAGAAAGCTGTGGCGAATAAAACTGGCGGAGGTGTTCGCTTATAACTAACACAGCCGTATATAGTAATATGGACCTGGACCTAGGATCAGAAACACTTATTTTTGCGTTCTTCATCATCCAGAGCCTGTTTTTCACCCTATTCCTCCTCTATTTTGTACACTCTATGAGTCGTACTGGGAAAGGAGTTCTGCGGTGCAGGATATTTCGCAATGCAACTCCTGTGGTTAAGGCTTTCTATCAGCTCTTTATGGGGGCGTCGTTCTCATACATCCTCTTTCTGATCTACTTCATCAACCCTCTGTACATAGAACTCTTTATACTTGGGGAGGTGGTTCTGGGTCTTTCCCTGATTGGTTTCGCATACCTGACAGTCCCCCTGTTCACCTACAAGAAACCGAAATGAGGAGATATATTTTTTTCCTCACATATACCTTCCAAGCCTGGTCTGAGAGAACTCAATATATCTTTCGGCGTTGAATCCCGCTAAATTAGGGAGTTTTTCCTTAGGGGTGTAGATCCCGAAGGTAATTTTCTCCCTCTCCGTTTTCTCTAATGTTCCTGCTAACTCAGAGACCTCATTAATAAGTTTCAGCTCCCCATCCCCCCCCTCCACAAGAATCTTGAACTCCGACATCTTGGCTTCCGGTATGTCCAAAAGCAGGTATCCCTCATCTATTGCGTAATCCTGAGCTATCTTATCCTGGATCTTAACTCTCTCCCCCACGAGATCCTCTCTGAAGCCCTCATCCACCAGACTCAGTCTCTCACTGTAGGCTGTCTTAAATAATCTCCTATTATCTATTCTTTCCATCATATCCCCGGGGTAGCCTCCAGCATTTCTCAGCTTATACACTAAATCAATGTCGTCCATGCTTATAAATTCCCTATAAGTTAGTTGTTTATCCCTGATTAGTTTATTTAATGCCTCCTTAAACATAGCTTCTACGATTCTCTTCGTATGGTGCCTGTAGACGGTCTCATACATCATGTTCCTGCTGATGAGAAGAGACTCCACAGCCTCCAGGCTGCCTCTCTTTATCACCACATCACCCTTCACCAGCTTTATTCCCTGGATTATCCTGTCCATATCAATAACTCCGTATGCTACTCCTGCGTAGTAGGAATCCCTGATCAGATAATCCATTTTATCGGCGTCTATCTCTGAGGAGATTATCTTCCCCAGCCTACCTCTTCCGTTGATTAACTCTGATATGGCTCTAGGGTCTATGCCATGTTTTTTTAGAATATCTGAGATATTTGTTTCCCTGATGAGGTGGATACTCAGCTCCTCATGAGAGTGGCCCATCTCGATGAGGACATCATCTGATGTGTGTGAAAACGGGCAATGCCCTATGTCATGGAGTAAACCTGCTACCTCCAACTTTATTCTGTCGTCATCACTTAACTCCAGGTTTTCGGCGATTAATCCCGCTATGTACATAACCCCCAGTGAATGCTCGAATCTCGTGGAATTCATTGCGGGATAAACCAGGAAGCACAGACCATTCTGTTTTATGTGCCGCATCCTCTGGACTTGCGGGGTATCTAAAAGCTCAAGCTCCACCTCATTTAAGGGGATCGTCCCGTGGATGGGGTCGCGGATATGTTTTATGGGCTTCATCTCTGCTAATTAATCTGTTAAAATATGGGACTTACAGGGTAATATACCTACGTAAGCACACCAGTATCTTCTATGAACCTAGGATTTATTGTGTTAAACACCGCACACATGATGGAGAATAACACTCATTGCTTTGGTGGATGGGAGCTCGTAGTCTCACCCAAGATACTCCTCTTCAACTATGATTTCATCAATAATCTTATCCACTTTCCCCTGTTCATCAGCAACAATTTTCTGTGCAGTTAACATGCCCATCTCCATAGAGTGATCCATGTTGTTGTAGCGGAATAGACCGTTTCTGCCTATGGTTTTCAGGTTCCTGATTTTGTTCAGGAAGTTTAGCACTCGCTCAAGGTTCTCTTTATAGTTCAGGTCATAGAGCGGGTATGTGTAATCTTCCCGCTCAACAAACGCGTCCACCACACTATCTCTGTTGAATAAGCCGATTGCCTCAAAGTCCGATATGCATCTGTCGATCAGTTCCTCATCACTCATACACCATTTTTTATCTTTATAGTCGCAGGTGAGGTCTATACATAAAAGGGTGTTATCTGGGGGTGTGTTATTTACGCTGAATTTACTTACCTCATTTATTCTGTTGGCGAAAATATCGCCTTCCGGGAAGTATATCCAGGTGTTGTCACTTATCTCCTTCCTGTTGAGTGCTATGTACACGAAGATGCAGGCCTTAAACCTGAGTTTGGTTGCGCTGTCTGAGATAATATCCGGTACCGGGGATCTAAGTGACTTAACCAGGTTTGTTATTGGTATAGTGGAGATAAACATTTCGGCGTCTAGCTCATATTCTCTACCGTCTCTGGAATAAACTACCTCCTTAACTAGGTTGTCTTTCATGTTGAGGCCGGTGATCTTGCAATTCAACATCACCTCCCCCCCATTTTTCTTTATTTCCTTCTCCAGTATCCTTGAGATTTCCCCTATCCCTCCGTGTTTGGGGTAACGGAACTCCAGTGCATACGTCCTGGGTCCGTTTTTTGACTTGAGGATGGTGTTTTTAACGGCGTTCCAGAGACTCACCACGCTTATCCTCTGGGCTGCCCAGTCTGCTGCTATGTTGGAGGGGTGGGTTCCCCATGTCTTTGCGGTATACGGCCCAAAGTATATGTCATAGAATGTTTTACCGAAACGGTTTTTGATCCAGCTTTCAAAGGAGGTGTCTTTTTTCCGCAGCATCCTGTGGGACACTGTCGCCTTGATATAATCTACCACTATACTCATGGATGTCTTCAGAGGCATCTTGGTGAGGGTGCTGAATATCTTTGGGGGATATTCAAAGAACCTCCCCTGCATGTATATGCTGCTCTTCCTTGGCATCACAAGCAGGTTATCCCCCAGTATCTCTTTAATTGCATCAACAAGCTGATTGTTTTTTGTGAAGAACCGGTGGCCTCCCAGGTCATATGTGTATCCTTTGCGGTTGAAGCTTCTTGCTAAACCCCCAACAGAATCCTCTTTCTCCAGGACTGTTACATCCACCCCGTTCTTTGACAAAACCCACCCAGCACTTAATCCCGCCACTCCCCCACCCAAGACAACAACTTTCATCTCTCTTATTCGTTCTGATAGCCTTCTTCTTTTTCCCTCATCTTGACTATTAAACCTACTTTCCAGTATGTTTGGATATCCACAATCTTAAAGTATTTACTTAGAGTATTAATCCATTCATCCTGTCTCAGGTTTGTTTCATGTGTTTCTTTCCACATCCCCCCTACTGTTCTCTCCCAGAAAAACCATATTATTCTCCAAAGTAAACTATTGTCCGGTGTTGATATGATGAAGATGCCCTCATCCCTCAGTACCCTGTGAATATCCCTCAATGCCAGATCTAAATCAGTGATATGCTCAAGAACCTCCATTGCAACAATGATGTCAAAGCTTTTTTCCGCAAAAGGTATGCTATATATGTCTCCCTGTTTAAAATCAAATCCAGGTGCGCATTCTTTTATGTCCATCCCGGTTCCGTAACCCAAGTATTTTATGAAGGAACCGTCCTCCATTGAATCACAGGGCTTTCCGCAGCCAATATCCAGGAGATCCCCCCTCGTGTCTCCAATTAATTCCTTCACTCTTCCGTATCTGCCATAATGGTATCTCTCCCTTAACCTATCAAGCATTTAAAAAAACCTCCTCATGGGACATAGTATATCTTAGTATCATAGCTGCCATAAAAACCAATATTTGATTCATTTATTACCTTCACGAGATTCCAGTTTGGGGGGGGATTCCAGATAAATTCCGGCAATGTGTTTCTGAGCCTAGGTACCTCAACATACCCTCTGGATGCTCCAACAACAACATATGAGTCTTTAATCGCCTTCGGATTTCTAATTTTTGCCACATCCTTCAAGTACTCTGTCCTCTCATATCCAAGAAAAAAATCCAGTTTTCCAAGGGTGTCTCGATCAGCGTATATATTCTTTTCCTCTTGTTTCTTGAGGTAGTCTGCTGTTAATCTGAAATCAGACATTGCTTCATTCATATACGTAGATATTTTTTCTATGTAATAAATTGAGGTGAGCAGCAGGAATAAAACGCTCATGGTTAGTATTATCCTCCTGAATGGTAGTCTATTTTCCAGTAGGAGGAATGACACAATAAGGGATGCAGGAATCGTTATTATAGTCAGAAACCGCCATATTCTCTGAATCAGGGTGTACTCGAATGGATTCATGGTGCCGTATTGCATGTAAAGGAGCACGGGGATTAACCATACCAACAGGATAAATGCTTTCTTTTTCCATCTGACTATGATGTAGATGCTTGCAGCGACGACAAAGTAGAAGAAATACCCGAAGAAGTTGAAGTAGTCTGAGTTCTGATTCAAGAGGGTTTTAGGGTAATAGTTCAGGTCTCTGTTAACTCCAGCCAGTGTTGGGATGTAGTGTCCGGTTTCAGAATGGAGTCTTAGGAGCGGGTTGTTGTTTGTTATCAGATACAAGATGCCCTCTAAACAGAGGATTGTCACAAAACCCAGGGCAACCAAAAGATATGCTTTTCTTATCTCAAAGACATCTTTAATGTTCATTTTTCCAGTTCATAGCTCATTTCAACGTATTCATCACTACCTTTAATTATCCTTAATTTCGCATAACTGCCTTCTATTGTTCTGACGCAGACAACATTTGAGGGATTAGTTGATGCGTATGATCCCGTATAATCCACGTCGGAGCATTTTATGTCCTTAAAGGAACCGTTGACCTCTGCGATTCTATCAACATCCTCGCTTAATGAATGCAGCCTCCTACCTCCATAGAGAGAGTATTCTAGATCCTCCACTATGCCGTTGTATCCCCTACTCCTCTTGTTAGTGTACAGGTTGCTCTCAATATCCCAGTATATATCCTTATCTAATCTGAAGGAATACAACCTTACAATCCCTGCACCATATAATACTGTGCCGTTATGGGTAATCGCTGGATTCCTGGCTTTCATCTTATCCCCTCCACTCAAGCCAGTTCCAGGAGGTTTTATGAAACTCAGGGTGTATGGAAAAAGCAGTATACCTAAAAAGACAAACACTATAAAAGAAAATACCAGAAACCTCCATATTTTATTGCTTATCCCATGCAAGGGTTCATCTTCCGGAGTTTCCTTGCCTGATACAATAAACCTGAAGTTAAATACCCTATCCAGCAAAAAATATGTGGGAAAGAATAACAGGATTAGTAACGCAAGGCCCTTAACCAACCATGCTAATCCAATTGAGACTCCGCTGAGGTAGTAGTATATTGAATTACCGTATCTTTCCCCATAAAGGAATAAACAAACCGAGAGGCCCATAAAGAATGCAACCGGGATATCAGGAACCAACGTAGTTGAATAAACCACATCAACCGGGAAGAATGACATAAAGAAGGCTGCTAGCAAAGCTACTTTTTCGTTGAATAATGTCTTTCCGATGTAAAATGCCACCAGGATCCCGCCGAGAGAGCACAGGAGGATGTATAGGGATGCCGAGAAATCACTAACACCGAATATCCAAAAGAAAAACGCTATTGGATAATGCATCATGTGTCTAACAGCAAAAATCCATCCATTAAACCTGAATCTTCCCTCCACCACCTCATGGGCGAGGTTTACATAACAAAGATCATCATTCAGATTTAAACCAATGAAATAATTGTATCTCAGCAAGACTGCAAAAACCACAATTAATATCAACCAAAACTCGGCTTTCACTTCCCCCAGCTTTTTCATAAAATTTCTCATCTCAACAAACCAATCCGTATCTTCAATGCCATTATGAAGAAATTTATTGCCTCAATCCTGGATAATTTAGATGTCCCCAGGTGTCTATCGTTGAAGACAATAGGGATCACGCCAATATTAAATCCCTCATACGTCGATTTCGCCAGCATCTCCAGCTGAAATCCATAGCCGTCTGACTCAACCTTATCGAGATAGATCTTATCTAAAACCTCCCGCGTATACACCCTGTATCCTGATGTAAGATCATCCACATTTACGCCTGCAATATATCTGCCGATAAGGTTACCGCCCCACGAAATCATTTTCCGATACCAGCTCCAGCCAACAACCTTTCCCCCCTTAATCCTTCTGCTGCCTACAACCACCTCAAATCCCTCACCTATCTTCTCTATAAATTCCGGGATATACCTGGGGTCATGACTTAAGTCAGCATCCATCTCAAATATAAGGTCTGCTCCATCCTCCAAGGCCTTCTTAAAGCCGGCAATATATGCGGAGCCGATGCCCAGCTTCCTCTCTCTCTTGATTAATGTTACTGGATATTCCCTGCCTAGTTCGTCCACCATCTCTGATGTGCCGTCCGGGGAGTTGTCATCAACCACAATCAAGCTGCCTTCCATCCCGTTGTCCCTAAACACGTTGAAGATTCTGGGAATCAATTTCCCAATATTCTCCCGTTCATTATAGGTTGGCAGAACCACTATCGTCTTCACTTCCTGAACACCTCAACCAGGATCCTCTTCATTATAGTGAATCCGTCATGGAATGTCCTTAGTTTACCCTCGCCAGAGGCTCTGGCTTTTTCATAACTGGGCACCTCTAAAACCCTGAGTTTGTTTTTTGCGGCCTTTATTGAAATCTCTGTTTCGATGCCGAAACCGTCAGACTCCAGCCCCAGCTTATCTATGCAATCCCTCCTAAAGGATCTGTAACCGTAACAGAGATCAGAGTAATTCATACCCCAGAATGTATTCACCAGAAAAACAAAGAACTTGTTCCCCAAGGTTCTTATTAACGTCATATCCTCTGTTCCACCTCCCTGGATGAATCTGGAGCCCATGCAGACATCAAATCCTGACTCAATTCCGGTTACTAGGAGGGGGATCTCAGAGGGTACGTGTGAGCAGTCGGCGTCCATTATGATTACTATATCCCCCTTCGCTTCCGCCATCCCCCGCCTTAATGCGGAGCCTTTCCCCACGTCATCATAAATAATTCTGACGTGGTATCTCTCTGCTATCTCCACCGTCTTGTCTTTGGAGTGGGCATCCACCACTATGATTTCATCAATGTAGTCTGGGAGATCCTTAAGAACCGTGGAAATGTTATCTTCCTCATTTAATGTGGGGATTATCACAGAGATCGTGCTCATCTCTTTCGCCCCCTAAACTGGAAATAAACAAAAACAGATGATAGGATTAGGAGCATCCCCAGCAGAGATAACAATATCAAGTCCATGGAGGATGATTCAGGGAGGGTTTCATCCGGGGGAGGTTCATCTGAAATCTTTATCGTTCCCATTGCAATGTGGGAGTAATGCATTTCCCCCTCATCATACTCAGCTGAAGCAAAAACAGCGTATGTGCTTCCTGTAAGAGCACCGAAGGAGGCTATACTGAAATCTATTGAGGTATTGCCCTTTCCCTCTATTGTGACCGACTTAACATCCTCCGGTGTTTCCACCTCTCTGGGCAGCATCAACCTGACGGTTATGTCATGGCTTTTTTCATCCATGTTTTTGATTTTCAGCGTTACCCGTCCTCTTCCGTTGGGGGTAATTGCTGTGGAGGAGAGTCTGGGGAAGATATCTGAGACATCCTCTTCTTTAATCACAAGATAGGTGGGGGATATGGAGGAAAACCCATACCCGTTAGCATCCTTATAGTCTGTGAGAAGAGCAATGTAGTATCTTCCTGGTTTTACCCCCTCATCTATCGATACGGTGAAATTAATTGATTTGTTTTCATCAGGGCCCAACTCATTTATGAAAACAGGATTTGAACTGAATCCTTCAGGGAGAATCAGGGATTGCTGCAGATCATATGCTGTCTCATCCCCTTGATTATAAATGATGACACTTAATTTTGTTTCATCCCCTAAAATAGGATTCCCTACACCGACAGTTGAAGATATTGTTATGTAGGTTCCATCCACCAACCCCCCCGCAAACACAAGGATGATCAGAAAAAACATCAATTTTTTCATTTTTTTAGTATTCTCTTTAACACATTTATTCCCTGAATTATTAATTATAACTACTTACCTCAAATTTATTAATTATAACTCATTATCCCAAATAAAGTCAAGATGGTTAAAAAACCTAAAGGAGAGTCTGGATCGGTTCAAGATGCAGGGTATAATGCCGACTACTATGAAACAGAAGTGGAGTCTTATAATATCTCTGTAGGGAACATAACTCTGCAGGTCATCATCAAGGATGTGGGGGATTACGTGCCTCACTATCAGATCGTACTGCCGGAAATAGATCATGTAACCAGCGCCTTGTTAGAGGAAACAAAACACAGTCTTGTGGGTGAGGTTAGGATGCCGGGGGGTCAGAAAGTAAGTGACTCCGAGGAGGCCACAGAACTCAGGGTGAAGTTCCTGAATAAAGCAAGGGAAAAGTTGAAGAACGTTCTGCGGAAGGCATCTGAGAACGACATCAACATGCTAAGCAGGAAATTAGTGAATGATATGGTTGGTTTAGGGGACATCGAATATCTCCTGGAGGATGCCTTTCTGGAAGAAGTTGTGGTTAATAACAGCAGAGATATGGTCTGGATTTTCCATAAAAGATACGGGTGGTTGAAGACAAACATAAGCATATCCTCGGAGGATAAGATAATGAACTATTCCTCCAGGGTCGCAAGACAGGTGGGCAGGGAGATAACCCACCTCGAACCTCTACTTGATGCTCATCTAACTACTGGAGACCGGGTGAATGCCACTCTATTCCCCATATCCACAGGGGGTAATACTCTCACTATAAGACGATTCTCCAGGACTCCCTGGACTATAGTACATATGCTCCGTCCTGACTTCGGCACAATAAGTTTTGAAGCTGCTGCTTTCCTATGGCTCGCAGCAGAATATGAGCTGAGCATGCTAGTCACAGGAGGAACTGCATCAGGAAAGACATCTATGCTTAACGCAATGATGCCTTTTATGCCCGCAAATCAGAGAATAATATCGATTGAGGATACCCGGGAGTTGAATCTCCCAAACTTTCTTCACTGGATACCTCTGTCAACAAGAGCAGCAAACCCCCGGGGGGAAGGTGAGGTGTCAATGCTCGACTTGGTTGAGAACGCCCTCAGGATGAGACCCGACAGGATTATTGTAGGGGAAGTCAGAAGAAAGAGAGAAACGGAGGTAATGTTTGAGGCAATGCATACCGGCCACTCCGTTTACGGAACATTCCACGCTAATAGAGCCTATGAGGTTATAGAGAGGATCACGAGCCCGCCCATGAATATTCCCCCCGTGGTTACGGGTTCACTACAACTGATTGTTAGTCAGCATATAAACCGGAGGACTAAACAGAGAAGAACCTTCGAGATCGTGGAGTTGGTAAGGAAAGAGGGGGGCGGTATGCCAGAACTAAACACGGTGTATCAATGGAACTCCAAAACAGACGAGGTAGAGCCAGTAAACCCAAGTAAAAGACTCAACGAGGAATTACGGTTGTTTACGGACATGAGCGATAGGGATATAGAAGAGGATCTGCAAGGAAAGCAGAGGATTCTGAAATGGCTCTTGGAGAGAGATATTACCGACGTTAATGATGTAGGGAAGATAATCACCGAATACTATATCGACAAAAGCACAGTACTTGACCTTGTGGAGAGCGATAAAGATTTAGGTCTTGAGGTCTAAATTAAATCAGATCGCTATATATATAAAAATGGAATCACCTTTTAATTCAGAAGAATTTCAAAAATCTGCAGCAGCCTTTAAACCCAGCGCAAAGCATATAGCGCTGGTTTTCCCGGAGCTGGAATGGGATCTGAGGAGATCTGAGTACAATATACATGCGGTTCCTTATCTGTCTATGGCTCTCCTCATATCATTCCTTGTTTTTGTTTTCTCTTTTGTGTTGCTAACAATGCCTTTACTGGCAACAAAAAGCCAAGCCGACACCTATCTGGTTGGTTCCATACCCTTTGCCCTGTCTATCTCTGCCTTCGTTTACCTCCTGTTACTACCTAAACTGAAGCTGATGAGAAGAGGTAGAGCTGTTGAGAGGGATCTTGAATTTATGCTTAAGGACATGCAGGTGCAATTAACTGCCGGTGTCCCCTTATTTAATTGCCTTGCCAACATAGCGAATGGAGGTTATGGCGAATGCTCTGCTATAATAACAGAAATAGTTGGGGAGATTCAATCAGGAGCCTCCATGGCGGATGTTCTGAACGAGTACGGAATGTCCTCTCCCTCAGAGCATTTCAGAAGGGCTTTATGGCAAATATCTAACGCCATGAGAGTCGGCTCAGATATAAAAACGGCTATAGGGGCTATATCCAATGATATCCGTGAGGAGAAAGAAAACCAGATAAAAAGCTATGGGAAAGAACTCAGCCTGTGGGGTCTGGTTTATATGATGCTGACTATTGTTGCACCATCCATGGGGGTAACTCTACTGCTGATACTATCAAGTTTTTTAGGATCATCCTCCATTAATGAATTAACATTTTGGGGTGTTCTTGCCGGGATAATAGTCTTTCAGTTGCTGTTCATAACCATCATAAAAAGTAAAAGACCGTTTGTCTAAAAAAAATGAAAAAAAAAGATATAACAAAAATTGTCTATGCAGTACCCATCATCCTACTGAAGGTGTTGTTATATCCCTTCACCTTAATTGCGAGATTTTTTAGATGGTTAACTACTGCCATCATCAGTGTTCTGAGGCCCGCCATGGCTATTATCACAAAATTTATCCTTTCACTTCACCTAAAGCTGGGTTTCTTATTCCCCTCGAATACCAGAAAATGGCTACACAACATTTTTATATACTCTGGGATTACTCAAAACCCTGAGGAGGCATTGGGTGTGACACTACTCTACAGCCTTATGTTCCCTATAGTCACTGCCTTGATTACTCTTTTTTTTATGGATTTTCCTATTGAGTTGGTTATTTCATCCTTTATTGCCGTATTTCTTGCGGTATGGGTGCTTATGTACATAATACTCCAGGTTATGATTGACCGACGAACTACTAACATAGAACATGTGCTGCCTGATCTGTTGTCATTAATAAGCCAGAATATGAGGGCAGGGATGACACCATATAATGCATTATGGGCTGCTTCGAGACCAGAATTTGGGCCGCTGGCATTAGAACTGCAAATCGTTGCCCAAGATACTCTAGCCGGAGTCTCTCTAGAGGATGCATTGCTGAACGTCACTAAACGAGTAAAATCTGCAAAATTGGATAGATGTATCAGATTAATGGTTCAGGGGATGAGATCCGGAGGTGAACTCCCCTCAGTACTGCAGGAAATTGCAGAGGGCATCAGATCAGAACAAAACCTAAAAAAGAGGATGGCAGCCGAAACGACATCACAGGTATTATTCATTGTGTTTGCATTAGTAATCGGCGCACCCATGTTGTTTGCCGCCTCTCATCAATTCGTCACCGTATTCGCTCAAACGTTTTCTTCCATAGGTCTGTCGGAGGGCACATCACGCGGAGATTCCTTAATACAGCTAGAGGGATTCGCTATTGAACCAGGATTTTTCTCTCTCTACGCCATCTGTGTGTTAATCGTCTCCTCTTTCTTTGGTTCATTAATAATAAACATCATGAAAAATGGCGAGATGCTTTCTGCCTCGGGAATAACCCTCATCCCCCTGCTCATGGTTCTCTCCGTAGCTGTCTTCTGTGTGCTGGATACTCTTCTCGGTTCCTTATTCCAGGGTATGATCTCAACCATCTGACTTTGTAAAAGAAAGCGTTGGCGGAAAGAAAAGGAATCTGCTCAACCCTTTCTTTGTAAAAGAAAGCGTTGGCGGAAAGAAAAGGAATCTGCTTCCAGCAGATTCACTGTTTGGTATTAACTCCGTCAAATCTACGTAATACCTATAAAATTTGTGTAGTAGATACTGAAATATATTATATCTGTATTACGTAATAGTACCGAATGCTATCGAAAAGTGTGACGTATTACGTAAAACAGGCAGAGTTAGAGCTTTAGGCGTTCTATTTCTCCGGTGTTTCAGTCACAATCATCCGAGTATCTCATGGGGGCTGTTTTCTCCAAACCTTAACTTAAATGATTCTGTGGCGAGAAAGCCGGAGCAGTGTCTCGGCAGGGCGTATTCAACGCCCAAGGCCTTAATTTGTGACACAACATCCCCTATCATCTCCTTGTTACTGCCTGTTAGGTGGAAGCCGCCCATCACCGTATCCACGTCCGGATTTAACTCCTTTGCCTTTCTTGTAATTTCGACGATGCCGGGATGCGCACATCCCGTAATCAATAAGTTCCCCGCAATAAGGGATTGCTCCCTGATCTGATCTCCTAGTTCACCGGTAGTTAACGTGTTCTCTGTGATATGGAAGGGTTCTGAGACCTCGATCAATTCCGCCTTCTCTCTGATGGCTGATTTCAGTTCCTCTGAAAATGACTTTAGGGCGTATACCCTTAAGTTTGAGTTCTTTCCCAGGATAAAGGGTAAACCGCCTATGTGATCCCAGTGCTCATGGGACAAAAACACCATCCCGATATCCTCTGCCCTGATGTCTAAAGCATACATATTCCTTCCTAGAATATCCGGGTTGCCTCCAGTATCAAACAGAATATTTTCTCCGTTGATCTCCACAAGGCAGGAAAAGCCCCATGCTTTCTCCAGGTTTTTTATCATGTTGTCATAAAGAATCCTAACCCGCATTTCCACACCTCATACACTATTAGAGCTAATCCTTAAGTAAACAGCTTTGTTAAAGAGACATAGAAGAGCACGGAAATACTCACAGAGGGATATAGAGAACGCCCTGCGCCATGTTGTGTTAAACATCGACTAGTAAAAAAATAATCTGTGAACCCCTACTCACAGTTGTTCATTACCTCTTATACCCTATCTTCGTCAGAAACTCCTGTCTCTCCTCTGTTTCTTTCTCGTCCTCAACACCTAATGGGGTTTCGCCGTCTATCACTCCGAGAATGCCTCTTCCTTTTTCTGTTTCTGCAACGAGAATCTGGAGGGGGTTGGCTGTTGCGCAGAATATCCTACATACCTCGGGACAGTTTTTTATCTGGTTCAATACGTTTATCGGGAAGCAGTCTTTCAGGAATATGATGAAGGAGTGTCCTGCCCCTATTTTTCTGGCGTTTCTGGTTGCCAGATCCACTAGTTGGGGGTCGGTACCTTCCTTCCTGATAAGTCTGTCGCCTGATGCCTCACAGAAAGCCAGCCCGAATTTAATCCCAGGCACTGCCGTAACCAGAATTTCATAGAGGTCCTCCACGCTTTTGATGAAATGCGTCTGTCCTAAAATAAGATTCAGGGACTCTGGATTCTCTATATCTAATACCTCGGTTTCCATCTTGTTACCTTAATTCTTAAATTAGATATAGGAAAATAAAACACAGTATCTGAGGTTAAAAAAAATTGCTTCGCAATTTTTAACTTGTATACTTTCGTATACAATAAAAAATCAGCTATCCCTTAATTCTCTCAAGTGCATTATCATCTATGCTGTGCTCGAATTTCACAACGTCGTGGACTGGGTAGGCTTCCATTGGCATAACCTCCAGCTTGGTTAGGAATTCCTCGAGGCCTTTATGGTTATCAGGGGTTAATACCTCGACTATGATCTTCCCATCAAATGTCCTGAATACTTTTCTCACTTCCTCGAATTCAGCTATGTGTCGTGCTATGCCTTTGGATCGTAGGGGGGGTGCTTCGATCAGGATGAAACCCATCTGCAGACCCAGCTCATGGGGGTGTAGGATTGCGGAGAATTTCTTTATTATGCCTTTTTTCACTAGTCTCTCCGCTCTTGTGAAAACGGTTGTGTGGGGTACACCCAGCTTTTGCCCGAGTTCACGGAAACTTAGTCTTGCGTCTTTCTGGAGGTGTTTTATTATGTTCAGGTCTAGATTATCGATTTTCATTATTGTATAATATATTGGGTTTATAGTATATAAATAGACAATATCTGGATGAAGAAACATAAATCCAAATAATATCTAAAAAATCCAGAAAGCAGAAACTCAGCCGACAACACTATCCTTCACCTCATTAAGCACCCCCTCAACAACCCTATACAACCTTCTGACATCTCTCAAAGAAACATTATACGCCAGAGCCCTGTCACTCCTACCCACCCTATAAACAGCATAAAGTTTACTGAACTTACCTCTGCTTATCCCCCGCGCCACCACATACTCCTCAAATCCCTGGCGGCTGTAGTCTTTGTTTCTAAGGATACAACGTATCATATACATTCCACGCAATCTGAGGATCAGGGAATAAACTGCTCCTGCAAGGTCGCCGTCCAGCTCCAGATCCCTGGCTACATCCAGCGTCATCTCCACATTCTCATAATACCTGCTTATCTCATCTGGGCCCAGCCTGTAATCTCTTAGGCTTTCAAGCAGTGTTTCGTTCATGATCGGTATTGCTTCCCGTATCATGGTGTGGTATGTGGCGGGGTTTTCTTTGATGTATTTCT
>CBFCYF010000003.1:0-48619 GCA_965602195.1 uncultured archaeon
GATATATTTACAACCATAGTCTCTCCAAGAAAAGTTGATAAAATAATTATCATCTGCACACCTATAGATGATAGAAGAATCACAGATAGCACAATTATTAGGTAGATTAAGCACCATGCCACTATCTTTATTTTTTCTTTGTTCATAGTTAACATTTTGGATATGACATATTTATAATCTTTTCAGAGCGAGCCAAAAAATTACGCCTAACGTATTGGATTATGAGAAGTTTCCTGTCAAGGAAATTTGGACGTAAGGAGCATAAGCGACTGAAGTCTCATAAACCTTGTTAGGTGAGGTCGATAGACCCGACTGAGCGATAGCGAGGGAGCGTATGACGCAGGCGATTTGCGATTTATTATTTTCTGAATAAAATTTTTGGTGGATGGTTACTGTAAAAACGGACATAGTGTTCGTCAAGGCCATCAAAATCTCGATATTGGATTTCCCCACGGATTGAAGTACTTTTAGCTCAGATAAGCTCCCTATAGCACCACTCTTTGATACTCTGATTCTGGATTTTCCCACATATTGAGGAGTCCTCTTTAGTGTAGGCAACTTGGAAATAGCAATTATCTTTGTGACGCTGATACTGGACCCCATCGCAGACCGAAGGATCTCCTTTGGCTATTGCAACCCCAAAATAGCACGAATCTTTATAACTCTGATACTGTATTTCATCACATATTGAGGGGTCTTTTTTGACCTCAGCAACCCCTTTATAGCATTTATCTTTGATATCCTGATCCTCTATTTTATCACATAATGAAAGGTTTTCTTGGGCTATGGCAACATATCTATAACAAGAATCTTTATCCCAACCCTGCAGTTTATCACATAGTAAAGGATCTTTTTTAAGTATGGCACAACAATAATCTTTCTCATCTTGATCTTGTATTCTATCGCAGATTGAAGGATCGTCCTTGGATATGGCAACACTCATGTAGCAATCATCTTTGTAGCCCTGATTCTGGATTTTTTTGCATGCTGAAAGATACCCTTTGGTTATGCCAACATCTCGATAACAGCAATCTTTGTAATCCTGGTCCTTGATATTATCACATCTCAAAAGGTCTTCATCCCTATTTTCCCCAATACACCCACTCAACACAGTCACAAAAACCAGAATAAAAATAAAATTCTTTCTCCCCTCCACTTTCAAAAGTTCTTTAATCATTTCTTTGTCCATCATAATAATATTTCCTCTCTTCTCTAAAATAAATTCCTCAGCAAAATCGCCGAGTAATATGTCGCCTAACGGCCAGCATATACGACGTTGCCGAAAGGCAATGTCCCGAAGGGCAAAGGCAAAGCCTGCAGCGTATATGCTTTGTTAGGCGAGCGTATGACGCAGGCGATTTTGCGAAATTATTTTTCTAAATAACCTAAAATTCCACCAATAATACCCGTAATTGAACCAATTGTACTGATGATACTACCGACACCAATTATGAATAAGTTGATTATTGAGAAAAGTATTACTAGCTTTCCTGCTGTCTTCTCCCGCCCAATAACTCGCATTTGCATTGAACCATAGACAATTATCAAACCTATGATAATGGCTCCAATAGTAACAGAGAGTGGTGGTGAGGGTTCAAGGGTTTGACCAGTATAAAACTTAACAAATAGTGCATTTGAAGGGGTAATTGGGAATAAAAGTACTAAAAGGCCGGCAAGAATTATCAAGATACCACCAATCAAAGAAAGTATAAAACCAATTTTTGAACTCATCCTTAATCACCCTCCTGTTCCAATTTTGTTTTCAACTATCCTAGCTAATTTTGTCAGATCGTTTGGTGTTGTTTTCTTACCCGTTGACACCATCATTTCAACTATAGTTTCATCTATTCTGAATATAGTACCGTATGCAATAACATCGGCAAATGTTATCTTTTCAATGACACTCTCGTCACCAAAATGTGGATTAGAGAGAATTTCTTTATAATCCTGAATCTCTGAAGAATAATATTTTTTGGCTTTTTCTTCTGTACCAAAGATTCTGATTTGACAGGTTATATCACACGCTGATACTTCATGAAGAGTACCCTCCTCTATAAAAAAACAACTAGAAACACCTGAAACAGGCAGAGGACATCCTAAAACCGCCTCAATCTCTTCCACACTAACATCCTCTTTTTGAGCAATATCCTCTACTGTAGTAAGACCCTTAACAGACTCTTCAATAACAGAAAATCCTGCCGATTCGACATCTTCTTTGGTGAGTATAATCTCAGAAGCATCTTTACTCTTTTCAGTGCTATGGATACATCCACTAACTAAGATAATCCCAACAATTAGAATAGATATTCCAATTTTTATCATAGTTTCCATGATTAATTATTCGCCTCTTTCTTCAAATAAGTTTCTCAGCAAAATCGCCGAGTAATATGTCGCCTAACTACTTATATCCGACTCTGTCGGATATACTCCATTAAGTAAAGTTTGCTCTTAATGAGTGATTATATATCGGGGCTAAACCATATAACCGATACTGGATTCTATCTCAGGGATTCCCCCCACCCATTCTGATACTGTCCAATGGGCTCTTTATTTTCCTCAGTTCCTTGTTACTCACATGAGTATAGACTTCTGTGGTTTTTGAACTCTTATGTCCCAGCAACTCCTGAATATACCGCAGATCCACACCACCCTCTAACATGTGAGTGGCAAAGGAATGTCGTAAACTGTGCACACTCACATCCTTCTTGATCCCCGCTTTATTACAAGCATTTGAAAATACCCTCTGAACCGTCCTAGTTGTTATGTGTCTCTCCCTATCCTGACTTGGAAATAGCCACTTCTTCAGTTTGTTCCCCCCCCCAATATTCCTTCAAGGTTTCTAAGGCAACATCAGAAAGAAGAGTATATCTGTCTTTCCTACCCTTAGCACCCTTTACATGAATCAATTTTCTATTGATGTCAATATCCTCAACCCTTAATTTTACAACCTCACTAACTCTCAGTCCAGCAGAGTAAACAAGCATAAGAATTGCCTTATGCTTTATATTCAAAACCGAAGAAAGAATTTCTGAAACCTCCTCCCGACTCAAAACAACAGGCAACTTCCTATCCTTCCTGGGTCTCTTGGTTTCATAGACAAAACTCTGCTTTAAAACGCTACCATAGTAAAACCTCAACGCATTGATTGCAATATTCAAAGTAGATGCTGATGCGTCTCTCTTTTCAGCCAAGTAATACAGATACTCTTTTACATCATCGTTGGAGACCCCACAGGGATTCCTCCCACTAAATCTCAGAAAATCTTTGTTGTAATACAAATACGCCTTTATCGTCTTCTGACTGTATTTTCTTGAAACAAGCTCTCTTCTTAAAGTCTCAAGATACACGGAAGGGTCGATATATATCTCTTCCCCATCAAAAATCGTCAAAAATCTTCCGAGAACATTATCGGAGTAAGGAATAGTCCAATATTTCCCCTCAGGATGCCATCTACAGCCCTCGACGCTTTTAATTTTAGCAATATATTCCCTGTCGTAAGGGAAAGTTACTTTAAGTCTCTCACTATTCTCCCCTCTCAACTCTTATTGCAAAACTCGCTTTCTGCTCCATCCTCTGCTACCTCACCCCCTGAAAAAACAGACTATCCAACAACATCCGCCAGAAACACACCAACACAACCAGAGACAAATCCAAGGACCACCATAAACAAAGCAGAAACCGGCTCAACCCAGATACCTGTGTGAACACCTAACGCCACCCAAGTGATTATAAGACACAGACTGTTTCCGAGTCCGCCATTGATAAACTTCCTCCCAACTAATTCAATCGACACCCCCATAGACAACAAAGCAAACACCGCATAAACCCCAAACCACTCAGGAAAAATAACACCATACCATGGACGTATAAGCAAACAGAAGGATGCGACAAGAAGAGCTGTGACAATCGCAGTATACTTTTTATGTACAATCTTATACGCTAAAGCAACCCAGAAAACAAAAATAACACCCCCCAACAAAGCCATCCCCGCCGCGGGCCCCGGAAGACCTAAGGTCTCAGTGATGGATTTAATCGGCAGATAACCGTTTACCAACGCACTTGAAGTTGCCAACACCACCACCACCGCCAACTCCTGTACCGTGAAATAAGACTTCATCGCTTAATCCATTAGCCTTTCTTTATATAATAAACAACTACAGCCAGAAGCAATACAATCAAAACCAAGGCATATATCCATCCAGGGACCACGGAAACCGCATCTGCCTCAGATTCAATAACCTCCTCCCCCTCCATAATGCCCAATTCAACCAACGGATTCACTCCCGCCGCCTTAAGCCTCTCTATCTCCGCCGGACTATCAACAGTGAATTCCTTCAGGGTGCTGATCAGCTCCTGGGGTTTATCCAGGTAATCCATCATAAACAAGTCCATCTTCAGCCTCATATACCACCACCTGTAGGAGTCAAAGGCCTTGAGATCTTTTCCACTTACATTACCACACAACTGATATGTTTTATCCCAGTCAAAGGCCACAACTATCCCCTGCCCCCCTCCAGTTTCCTTATCCTCTCTGATGAATATATTAGCCACATTCTTCGCCTCCTCAGGAAGTCTTTCCTTCTGCTCATTAGTGAGCCACTTTACAAACAGCCGCTTATGCCCTACATTAGTTTCAAAAAGCTGTATGAATACATCATCCTTACACCAAGGCGGAATTGCTATGATTGTGTATTCATTTCTCGGGTTCGATGAGGGAAGCTCCTTTTTCACGTACTCTGCAATCAGATAACCGCTCGTCAGTCCAGGGCAGATATGATCATGGAGCTCAGCCACCTTAAGGAAATCATTCGGCAGACCCTCAGCCCAGACATTACTTAGGGTAATCAGGCTGAATTCATTCCCACCGAACACCTTCGCCTTCATCTTCTCCTGCCACGGCTCCGGATCGCTGAGCAATTTATCTGCACCGATATTCTCTACCGCAATCTTCGTAAATATTTTCTCGTCTCCGAGCTCCATGAAATCCCTTAAAGCATTTCTGTCAGCTCCCTCCCTGCCCAGATAAGTTTCAAGAACCTCGCCATCGGCTTCGAGATAAACACAATCCCCACTCACCCTGTCGAAGAAAGCAAACCATAATTTAGCGTTATATGGTTTATGCACATTCACCAGACTACCCTTACCCCGGGAATTCCCGGTTGTTAAAGTCACCCCATCAAGAGCCTTCTCCGAGGTATAACCGCCAACTTCAGCTATATATCCCGCATCCGTCAGTGCAAGAATATCACGACTATTCCTCTCAAAACCCAACTCATCCATTGCCACCTCAGAGGCTCTGAATCCCACCAGATGCAATACGGAGAGATCCCCCTCCCCAACAAAATCAACTAACGGCTCTAATGCAGGATACTCGACGACGATTCCTTCCTCTGCCGAACCAACTACGGCGAATATACTGCACAAAAAAAACGCCAACGCCATCATACTCAAAATTTTTTTCATTTTTTTATCACCTCTCTTTACAAAATTCTATTTCATCTACTTTGATTGAAACCCTATTTAATTCAAGGGAGATTGATTTAGGTTCACGGTGAGGCCAGAGTTGTTCAATAACCGAAGCAAGTCTCGGTCTCCCGAAAAATGGGATGAACTCCTCCAGACCAGTGCAGGGAACACCGATAAATGGGTTCACCTCACCCCCCCATAAATCGATATTCCAGAGATACCCCCCCATATCTTTTATCTCAGCACTGTATTGCCGATGGAAGTCAACAAACGGTGCTAGAATAGCACCTGAGGGAACAGTCAGAATATCGTAATTCTTAAGGGCAGGATAAAGATTCTCCCTTATATCCCTGAGTGAACCGAAAACCTTTATTCTGAGCTCCCTATCCCCGTCTGTTGCAAAAATCTTGTCCCTAACCCCGTATGCAAGATAATTGGCTTTAGATAGGAATTCCAGCAAGATCTCTATTGAGGCCTTGATTTTAAGTCCAGCCACACGATTGTATGCAGTTGTGAGGTGATACGGGGAGGGTCTGATGGGATATGCGTACCCGAATCTCTCCTCCAGGTGTTCCGCAGTCCACGGCAGGTGGGGAAGCGATATATTCTCCTGGTTTTTCAGGAAAATCTTCATGAAAAATTTGACTTTATCGTTAATCAAGCCATTCTTTATCTCCCCATCCGCCGCCAGATATGCGATCTCGAAACTCGACACGAACACGTTTTCCCTTATGTAATCTGAGACCTCATATATTTTTTCGGTGGATATCATTTTCCTAATTCATTTAATGCATTGAGTAGATGTTTGCTGGATTTATCCATATCATCTGCCGCCTTCCTGATGTTCACTGCCACATCCGTTAAGCCCATCCCCTCGGCTTTTTGTGCCCACTTCATTAACTCGCTTCCGTGTTCCTTATTATGCTCGGCCCAGTGTTTCAACAGTATCTCCAGCTTCTTTCGGTCCCCATCCATTCTAGTGTATAGTAATAAAAATTTGATATTAGTGTTACCGTTAATTATGATGTTAAGCATTTAAAAAGGGATTCTAGGAATTACGGCAGATGTCGAAGAATCGCGATTTTTAACGGCGAGCATTTTTTTACCTCCCCTCCAACCCATCTCAGAAACTCCCCATCTGCTTCCACATCTATCTTCAGTATGCATGGAACCGTATAACTATGAACCCTTTTAATTTCCTCTCTGATCTCACCGAATTTTTTCTCTAATGTTTTTGCTATAACCATAAATTCTCTTTCTTCATTGATCTTGCCCTTCCACCAGTACATGCTTTCGATCGGGAGGATATTAACGCTGGCTATCAACTTTTTCGATTGGGGGGCGAGGAATATAAGGAATAGGGTATCTGATCGGATCATCCGGCCAGGAAGAACGTTATCTTCAGGTAGATGAACAGGAGGTAAAGTATTATTAAAACCGAGGATTCCTTCCGGTTCAGGTTCATGTGGTTGTAGAGGAGGAATAGCGCGATTGCTGTTGCAGCCATCCAGTAGACGAAGTCGAATTGCAGGACATTTAGGGATATGGTGACTCCAGCAACAGAGGCACCCAGTCCAAAGGATAATAGGGGGTCTGTTATGTTGCTACCAATCAGATTACCCAGTGAGAGTTCCCCAGCCCCCTTTTTTATGGCGCGCAGTGAGACGGTGAGTTCAGGGATGCTTGTCCCAAGACCAACAAATATTCCGATAATTGATTCATCTATCCTCATCTGCAAGGCTATAACGACACCGTTTTCCACGATCAAATAGGCGCCCACAACCACAACAACCAGGCCTATGAAGGTCTTGACCAAGTCGACTCCTATCCTATAGTTTCTTTTGGATTCTGTTTTCCTGTTCCCTAAAACCCTCTCCCCGTTGAGCAGATATATGATGTAGACGACGTACACTAACACAAGGAGGATTCCCTCACCCTGGCTTACGTAACCGTCAACTGCGGTTATGTACATCAACATAAGCGATAGGAAAAGCATGAACCCGTCCCGTTTAAGGGATCTCATAGGTATTGTTAGTGTGGCCAGGAACCCCACGATACCCAAAAGAAGGGTGATTTGGACCAGGTCGCTTCCAATGATGTTCCCAACCGCAATCCCTGATGCGTCTTTTTCCGCTAAGGTGCTGAATCCTGCCATAATGTTGGTTGAGATCTCAGGCAGGGATGTTCCGATAGACGTTATGGTTAAGCCGATGATGAGATCTGAGACCCTGAGCTTTACGGCGATTCTCCGGGCGGCCTCCACGGCAAAATCACTCCCCCACCACAAGCCAATAAGACCTAATATGAGGAATACTATCTCATTCATATACTGGAATATGAACAGGCTAATATAAACCTGTTAGGAATATATATTACAGCAGGAGGTTTAGTATGATATCGGGGGCGGAGTTGATTGTGGTTCTGATCATTATGGCACTCATTATGGAAACTATTGACTCATCACTTGGAATGATGTATGGAACCCTGTTGAGTCCTATACTTATCGGGTATGGATTCGAGCCAGTGGTAGTGGTGCCCGCTATTTTAGTATCTCAGGCTCTTGGAGGTGTTGGAGGTACAATAGCCCACCATAAGTTTAAAAACGCTGATTTCAGAGGTCTGAGTAAGGATACGAAAATAGCGCTTGCCATAGTAATTCCGGGCTTGGGCGTTGTGGTCGTCGGAGTGCTCGCTGCCTTAAATCTACCGAGTCTATGGGTGAAGACCTATATCGGCATCCTGGTTATTGCTATGAGCGTGCTGTGTTTATCGCCTATTAGATATAAGTTTGCGTGGTGGAAGCATCATGTGGTTGGCATATTAGCTGCCTTCAATAAATCCTTAACTGGCGGCGGTTTCGGTCCTGTGACAAGTACAGGCGGGATTATCGGGGGGTTAGAGGCAAGGGTGTCTATTGCCATCACCACCTTCGCCGAAGTCTGTATTTGCTCTGCGGCGTTTGTTGTATACATGTTTTTCTCTGGCAAAGTAGATACGGTTCTTGTAGGTTCATTGTGTGTTGGCGCATTTTTTGGAGGTATTATCGGCCCATACATCAGCAGTAGAATCAGCCATCGTCTACTGAGAAAAGGTATCGGCATTTTAGGTATAGTGTCGGGGATATGGTTATTGTATAGAGTGCTGTTGTGAACATAAAACTAAATCAAAAAATCAGCGGGAACTTCAGAGATATCGTATCCCCCGTATCCACTCTTCATCACTGTCTTATATCAACATTTTTCGTTGCGCGGGCAATAAAATCATTACCGTAGATTAGATCCACATTAATCGGGTAGTTTCCTGGACGGATACCAGCACACCCAGTGCATCTTGGGGTTTTATAAGAAAAGGTTATTGTGTTTATGCCGGCTGTGAGATTCACTTTTTTTGTTTTATCTAACCGGTAGCTTCCGGCTTTAATTCCATAGACTCTGACGCCCACATCCCGAAGTATAGCAGGACTGTCGATCGTAACGGCAATATCCATGTGCTCGTTGGAGTGGTAGGTTTCTTTATCTGTAGACAGGGATATCTCTACCTCCTGATTGGGTATTACAGTGGTGGTTGATGTAGATGAAGTGGTTGTTGAGCTGGTGGTTGAGCTCGTAGAGGTTGTAGTAGTTGTCTCCGTTTTTTCCTGAACACACCCACATGACACAACTACCAGAACCAGAATGAAAACCAGATATTCTTTCATTATCATAGTATCATATCATATGAATTCATACGTAAAAGCCTTAAGGGGTTAATACCCCACAGCCTCTCAATACTCATATAAAAAGCTGCTTCTTATCACTTTCGCCTTATCAACTAAGCCGCCGTAAACCTCCCTGCCATCCACGCCACTTGAATAGATGCTGCAGACAGGCTCGTCTTTAAGGATTCTCGCACCGGGTGCAGGGATGTCCCCCACGTCCTTGATTCCGGTTAAATCCTTAACCCGCAGATTCCTATCAGCATACAATATGCCCTTCCCATAGCACAGCTCTGATTTTTTCTCTGAAATCCCTATCTCTCCATTAACTGCCTTCAAGTGTTCCTCCACCAGATTGATTCCACGGAATTCCTCTACACATTCCAGGGTGTCCTGGAACCTCGTATTCACCTCCATGAAGCAGATTCCGCCGTCTTCTTTTAGGAGATAGTCTACGCCGTTTGATCCTGTTAACCCCAGCCGGGATATTAGCTGGGAGGACAACCCCGAAATTTTTTCATCATCAGGGGAACCCAGCGGAACCATGTTCCCACAATAGACAAACTCTTTCTCGGCACCGAATTCCCTTACTCCAATCAACTGTTTATTCACTGAGAGGGTTACTGCCTCCTCCCCATCAGATAAAACAGAGGAGCTTATCGCCTCTCCTTTAATGTATTCCTGAACTAATACATCCTCTTCGAATTTAATGTCCCGGTAGACTTCCAGATCTTTAGGTCCCCTAATCAACGCCGGAACAATTTCCACTCCCTTAACCAGGGATTTCACCACCACAGGAAAACCAATTTCATCTGCCGCATCCCGGATGTCCCTGAATGACTTTGTGATAATCGTCTCGGGGTAGGATATATCTACTTCACCGAATATCTTTTTTAGTGTACCCCAGTTTTTCGCCTCCGCTACCTGTTTTGAATTATTTCCTAAAATTTTGAAGTATTTTCCTAATTCCTTAACCAGTTTAGGGTTACACCCCAGATCAGAGGTTATGAGCAACGAATCGACTTCCCCGCTCAGCTTTTCTATTGCATAATCCACCAGCTTACCGGCAGAGTATTCCTCTTCAAGCCGGGGATTTAACAGGTCCTTTTGCAGAGGGAGGTGGACGTCCGCCGCCTTCTGAGTGTCCACGTCCCTGAAGTAATCAATAAGATAAACCATGAAGTTAAGTTGCTTCGCACTTGCTGCCACAGCCCTGGAGTTTACGCCGACGACGCCGATTTTCTTGTTCATCCTGCAGGTTACGTATCCTATTACTCAGAAAAGAGAGTATAAAAGGTATCTAAACCACCAGCATAGGCATGGTAATCTGCGCTCATAAACTAACACTCCATGTGGCAGGTTGCCATACCTTATATGCGGGTGCAGCCTTTATTTTCGAAGAAAGCTATACTTTTATATTACAGTAAAAGATACAGCACCTGATCAGGGATATAAAAATGAGTCCGCTGGAGGAAAAAACCAGGACCACAGCACATAAATTTATTCTCGCCTCGCTGGTAATCTACTTACTGGCAGGCTTAGCATGTGCGGTAGAGGAAGAGATGCCGCCTCAAACGGCAAAAGCAGCCATAACATGCCTACTCTGCAGGATACTTCAAATAACAAGCCTCATCTGGGCAGTTATCTTCACCCCGCTATTCACGGCATTCACGATAATCGCAGTCATCCTGGCAAGAATATACCGCACATCCCCCGAAGAAAACAAAAGAAAACAGCACTCTAAGATAGGCCTCATAATCACCGCAATAATACTCACCCTATTAATGCTGCCAACCATAATACTAATCATCCTCCCATACCTGATATTCATGACAACAGGCATCCAAATACCAAACATAATAGAGATACTAGGCGGCTGCGAAAGAGTATGTAATCCATAAAAAAAATGCTTGAGAGAAAGAAAAAGATAGGTAAGGTCATGCTCATAACAGCAGCAATATGCCTGCTATCCAGTCTATCCTGCGCCACAATCTACGGCCCAAGATGTCTAATATGCAGAATAATTCAAATAATCTACATCATCTGCGGAATACTCATCGCGCCACAATTCATCATATCCCTGATCACCGCAATCATATCAGCAATCATATACCATAAAACATCTGAAAAAGAAAACAAAAGAAAAAAACAATACGCCAAAATGGGAGTAATAATTAGCACCATAATTCTTATCTTATTAATACTTTTAATTATAGCACTAGCAATCTTACCCTACATACTAGAAGCAATGGGAGGCATCTATATACCTAAAGCACCAGAAGCACTGGGCGGTTGCGAACAAGCATGTGAGTTGGTTGTACATCCAGGGATAGACTAACAGAAGTACTGGGCGGCTACGAACAATCATGTGGCAGATATAATAAAAAAAATGCTTGAGGTAGTTAAGATACTTAAGGTTGAAGAAGAATGCCGGGACGTGAAAACACTAACCCTAAACAAGAAAATAGAGGCTGAACCCGGACAATTCTGCATGCTCTGGATCCCGGATGTCGGAGAAAAACCCTTCAGCCCAAGCGGATTAAAAGGGCATGTAAAGTTCATGGT
This sequence comes from uncultured archaeon, assembly GCA_965602195.1. Lineage (GTDB taxonomy): Archaea > Altiarchaeota > Altiarchaeia > IMC4 > QMZM01 > CBFCYF01. Next base: position 11,726 of record CBFCYF010000003.1, read on the forward strand.
CAGAGACGTAGGGCCCTTCACCACGAAACTATGCTCCCTGAAAGAAGATGACAGGGTAGGGATACGAGGCCCCTACGGAGACGGAAGCTTCACACTAAAAGGAAAAACAATCTGCATAGCCGCCGGCGGAGTAGGAATAGCCCCCCTCATACCCCTACTGGAAGAAGCCATTAAATCCGAAATCAATGCCACAGTAATACACGGAGCCCGAACAAAAAAAGAATTAATTCCTTTAGAGAGATTCAAGGATGATGCCGAAGTAATACACACCACAGACGACGGAACATGCGGTGACAGGGGATCAGTCTGCGACGCCCTGAACCGTATGATAAAAGACAGGAAATTCGATGCCATATACACCTGCGGCCCGGAGCAGATGATGAAAGCAGTTGCAGGCACAGCCCGCAACAATAAGATATTCTGCCAGATCAGCATGGAGAGATACATTAAATGCGGGATCGGAGTCTGCGGGCAATGCGCCATCGACCCGAAAGGATTACTGATCTGCAAAGACGGGCCAGTATTCAACGCAGAAGAACTAGGAGACAGCGAGCTCGGGAGATACAAAAGAGACGCATCCGGCTCCAGAATCGATTTATAAACAGATAACACATATAAAAATAAAATGGTTGTTGATTTAGTAATAAAAAACGCCAAATTAATTCTCCCAGACAAGATAGTTAAGGGCAGCCTGGTGGTGGAAGACGAAAGAATAAAAAAGATAGTCAAAGACACATCAGCCCCCGAAGCCGACAAGGTTATCGACGCCAAAGAAAACTACGTCCTCCCAGGCCTAATAGACGCACACGTACACTTCAGAGAGCCCGGAGCAAGCTCCAAGGAAGACTGGGTCACAGGATCAAGCGCCGCCGCCTCAGGAGGAATAACCACAGTACTGGATATGCCCAACACCCAACCCCCTACCACCACCATAGAGCGACTGAAAGAGAAAAGAGACATCGTAGCCCCCAAATCCCACATAGACTACGGATTCCACTTCGGAGCCACCACCGACAACCTGGATGAACTCATAAAGCTGGAGAAAAACGTAGCCTCAGTGAAATTCTATATGAGCGCCACCACAGGAAGCCTGATGATCAACAACGACGAAATAATATTTGAGGAATTCAAAATCCTCGGAGAAAAAAACATCCCCGCCACAATACACGCCGAAAAAGAAGACATGATCCAACGCAAACTAGGGAAACTAAAAGAAGCAGAGCAAGCAGATGCCTTCAGCTACTCCGAAGCCAGATCGAATCTTATTGCCGCAGTTGCAGCCAACGACATCATCTATCTGTCCAAGATGGCTGGAAACCAACTGCATATATGCCATCTCACCACAAGAGAGGAACTGGATATACTCAAAAACGTGAAAGACAAGCAGCGGGTGACTGCAGAAGCAACCCCCCACCACCTCTTCCTCAACAAAGAAGACATAAGGAGGGAGGGACTCAACAACTACGGGAAAGTAAACCCTCCACTCAGAAGCAAGGAGGACCAGGAAGCCCTATGGAATGCCATCACAGGAGGGCTTATAGACATAATCGCATCAGACCACGCCCCCCACCTCAGGGAATCCAAAGCAGGAGACATGTGGACAGCCAGCTCCGGGATTCCGGGAGTCGAAACAACCCTGCCCCTGCTCCTGAATCAGGTGAATAAAGGCAGAATCAGGATACGGAGGGTGGTGGAGTTGATGGCAGAGAAACCCGCAGAAATCTTCGGAATCAAAAACAAAGGCAAAATCAAGGAAGGTTATGACGCAGACCTGGTTATCGTCGACATGAAAAAGAAAGAAGAAATCAGAGACGACAGATTATTCACTAAATGCGGGTGGAGTCCCTTCAACGGACGGAAACTAGGAGGGTGGCCGATAAAAACATTTGTGAGAGGAAACCTGGTTTTCGATGAAGGGAAAATCATCAGAAATAGGGGTATGGAGGTTGAATACACTAACTAATCCAGACCCATCCATCTGGCGAAAGTAATGAAGCCTGTGTGGGCTATCACCCGGGAATAAGGCCTCACCACCTTCATATCCCACCCCCTGACAATACACTCAAGCGTCTCTGACTGAAAACCATCCAACACATTAAATAATTTCTTTGACTGCTCTATGGAGGGGGAATACGAGGCCAGGTAGCCCCCCGGCTTAAGACTCTCCCTTACATGCCCAACCACCCTCCACGGCTCAGGCAGATCCAAGGTGATTAAATCCAGATCCTCTTCCTCGATTCCATCATATATATCCCGCATCCTTAATTTTATATTCTCGATGCCAGATTTCTCGAAATTCCTCCGGGCTATAGCCGCGAAATCCTCCCGTATATCATATGAGATGAGAGTCTCAGGGTAAACAATATTGCTGAGGAACATCGCCAGAATACCTGAGCCGGTGCCCGCATCCACCACCCTGCTCCCGGACCTGATACCAGTGTATCCTGCGATCAAGGAACAATCCTTCAATATAATAGCCTGAGGGCCCCGCTTAGCCTTGTCAAGGAAGTCGATGATCCCGGGCCTCAGAACAGAAAACCTCCTGCCGGTATGGGAAAAAATCGCCTCGCCACACTTCTTCCCCGACAGCTCCTTTGCATCAATCACCCCATAGTTAGTGTGCACATCAGATTCGCCCTTCACCAGATACTTCCTCCCCTTCTCATCCACCAAGAGATACATGGTTATTTAATAAACTTTGGTGTAAAAATAATAATTCTTTTAGAAAATGGCCGCAGTAGGTAACATATCAGGTGAGAAACTGCTTAATGTTGCAGAAGACAGGATATTCTCTCTGGGCCCCAGGGATCTGGCATCAGCCCTGTCCTACGAAAACATGCGCTACGGTCTCGGCAAGATGATTTATGCCCTGGACGACGATGACGTTTGCTGTGTTTTCGGCCCCGACGCCACCATAACAAGAAACGTAGGACGATGGCAGAGCGGTTTCGGCTACGGTGCTGTCATAAAGTGGCCCGACGACGGCATCATCTTCCCTGAAATCAGACCCAACGCCTGCGGGATGCTGCTGGCAAAAATCGATGAATTGCCCGGCCAAGATGAACTAGCTGAAAGCATCGCCCGGGTTGAAAGCTCAGAGCTATACCTGGACGAAACAAAAATAAAGCCGGATTTCGGTAAAGGAAACCACTTCCTGGAATTCTATAAAGTGATGGGGGTATCCCCGGACATAGAAGACAGGATGCCGCAAGATGCAAACTATGTGATCATACACGGCTCAGCCAGTGAAAGAAAAGATGATTTATATGGCAAGATAGATGAGGGAGAAAAAAATAAGACGCCACTTGGGGACATCGTCGTGTTAGATGGATCCGATGCCAGAGAATACTATAAGGTGTGGCTGGATTTCGATGAATTCTCCCTCAGGAGAAGGGAGTTTATCATTAAAGAGGTTGTTGGCGACTGCGAAGTTATATCGAATCTAACACACCAGGGTATGTTCAACAGAAACGAGGTAAGGCTGGGATGCCACAAGACAATGGACGGGAAAAAACCCGACACCCTCTACCCGCTGGCATTAAGATGGGATCTGCCGGTCCAGATATTCAGGGGGAAAAAGAATCTCACAGATGATGTCATCTCAAGAGCCGGCTTCATGGAAAGAGCAGAGAGAGTAGGTATGATAGATAAACTGAGGAACATAAACATCCTACCCCACGGAGGCGGCTATAGAATCGACCTGCAATACACAAAAATAAGAGTAATAAACACAAAGATAGGGAACAACTTTGTTCTGAGTGGCGCAAAACCCGTCTCCAAGGTAGGGGATATATCTAAAGGAAAGCCCGGCGTATCGAGTTTCGGGGAGATGGTGATCATGAACCCACACATACTGCCCTACGACTACAGAGGCAGGGGAGTCATCAGGAAACTTATGGAATTCGATCTGGGAACCCCTGTGGCGAAACTCCAGCCACTTATGACGTGGAAGGTGTGATGTCTCTGCGATATATATATATATACCGTCTCTGAGAAATAGATTACTGAAATGAGGATCGGCGTCTCCACCCAGATATTCTGGGACTACAAGAAACTGGATTACGCAAGGATAATACCCCACGTAATCAATGACATGAAATTTGAGGGGGTTGAGATAACCTGCCAGGATCCACTCTACAGGGGATGGGGAACAACGCAGGCAGATGAAACCAAAAAAGAGATAAGAGACGTATTAGATACCCTCAACAGAGTTACGGTATCCATCCACGCCCCATACCACGACCTGAACATCGCCGCCCTAAACGTCGGGGTGGAAAAAGAGGTGATAAAACAGTTAAAGGAAGCCATCAACGTCGCAGGATACCTTAACTCAGAGATCGTCGTCGTTCATCCCGGCTACGTTGCCTCAAGGAAATACCCGAAGGAGAACGCCTACAGCAACATGATCAGAAACTTCAGGGAGATATCATCCTTTGCACAGGATCAAAAGATCAATATCTGCATGGAAAACCTGGCCAGTAAACAGAAGGCTATGGGAGTGCATATCCCTGAAATAAAAAAGATTATCGGAGACGTTGATAGGGAGAACTTTAAACTGTGTCTGGATGTTGCCCACGTAAACACGACCGGGATCCCGCCAGCTCATTTTCTTGAGGAGTTAAGGGAGTATGTAGGGCACGTCCACATCAGCGACAATACAGGCGACAACCATCACCTTCCCTTGGGTATGGGGAACATAGATTTTGAGGGATTCCTTAGGAATCTGAACCCATATGATGGCCTGGTTATCGTAGAAGGCTGGATTCCCCGCAACCAAGACCACTTCCTGAGGTGGGACAGGGAGAAACTGGATGAGATTATGAGCAGGTTGGAGGATTAAAGAAACCTGAATCCCTTACCGGAGAACATAAGATATAGGAGCATCAATACCAGCATCACTACGGCCACAAAAACAACAGATGCTGTGTCGGTTCCGAAAGCTATGGGGATGGGGCCGATGAATACTACTGCTGCACCCCTCACCTCGGATTTCCCTTCTCCGCCAGCCGTGGAGAGAATTGTTCCCACCATCAATGCGATGAAACCCAGGATTATTAATATAATCCCTATGAGGAAGAATAAATTCTCCATTTTTTTCATTTATTAACTATTAAGTTTTATATTCTTAACTGTTTTTTTTTTAGTATGAATTAGTATAGAGGGTAGATATAAAATGGGGAGTAAAGCAAAAGAGGAGAAGAGTAAAGCAAAAGAGGAGAAGATTACAGCAAAAGTTGAGAATATTGTTTCGGGGATAACACTTAATCAAAAAATCGATCTGAAAAAATTTGCGGCAGTAGCTAAAGGTCTTGAATACAACCCGGAGAAGTTTCCGGGCGTAGTATATCGGGTGAAGAATCCTAAGCTGGCGATGCTTATCTTCAGTTCAGGGAAAGTTATCTGCACAGGAGCGCGATCGAAAGGAGACATATTGGTCGCAAGAGATAAGCTTATAAAGAAGCTGGCAGAAGGAGGCACTATTGTGAAAACCAACCCCGTCTTCGAACCCAAGTTTATGTTTAACATAGACTCTGAATATGGGGGTGAACTGGGGGAGGGGGTGATTCCAGAGGATTTGCGTGATAAACTCGCTGCCAACAATAATGAGCTCTCTGATGATGCTGTGGTTGAGCAGACGGCGGAGGGTGAGTGGAAGATAACGGATAAGAAAAAGTATTACTATCTTGAGGTAAAGGATGGGAAAATTAGTGTGTCTAAAGAGGGAGGCATATTAATCCAGAACATAGTGGCGTCGTCGTCGCTTGGCTTTGAAGTGAATCTGGATATGCTCGCCATGGAAGCCGAGAACACGGAATATGAGCCGGAGCAGTTCCCAGGCCTGGTATTCTCCCTGAAAGAACCGAAGACAGTGATGCTGATATTTAAGTCCGGGAAGATGATCATCACAGGAGCCAAGACCTCTGACGCAGCGAATGAGGCAGCAAGAAGAACTAAGAAGGCGATAGAGGGTGCGGGAGTGAAGATAGAGAAAGTGGAGTGACCGCCGGTTATTCCTCCTCTCTCTTATTTTTTCTTTTTATTTTACATAATCGAGGTATGTTACAGTCAGCCTTCAGAGGAGGATGAGTGAAACAAAAAAAAATATCCCAAATCAAGATTAAAAGTATATGTGTCTCATCTTCTTGCCTGTGGAATACCCTCCTCCTGTCACTGCCTGACACGCGACCGAGAATAATTTCACGCCTTTAAGAATGATAACACTGTGTGCGTGATGATAACATTTAGAATACATGGGGTTGTGATGGAGTTGAGAAAATAGAGGGTTTTATATACTATAACACCCTATAGTTTACTATGGTAACTACGATCCAGATTAGTGGAAAACTGCAGGGAGCATTAACCCAAAGAAAGTTTTTTGACAGAGAAACGTATGAAGAAGTGATCTGGGATCTGATTGAGGACACTAAAGAATTGAGTGCTGAAACAAAAAAAGAACTGAGAGAAGCCCGTGCTGAGATAAAAGCAGGTAAAGTCTATACTCTCGCTCAAATGAAGGAAGAGATGAATTAAATGTATGAAGTTCTTTTCTCGGATAAAGCCAGGAGACAGTTCAAGAAACTTGAGCGAGAAACACAGGAGAGGATAATCTCAGCCATCGAAAGAATCAGAATACGGCCTGAGGCATACGTCACCAAGCTGGTGGGGGACCCCGGCTATAAGCTGAGGGTCGGAGACTACCGGATCCTAATGGACATAGAAAAAGACAGGCTCCTGATTCTTGTCCTGAAGATAGGGCACAGACGAAACATCTATAAATAAGCTGAAGATGAGCTTATAGGAATTCTTCCCTCAGGTACCGTCCCCACTCCAGTCTTTCAAGTGTCTGAATCCCTCTTTCTTTTTCCTTTTCTGCTATTTCCTGCGCCTGTCTCCTCATTCTAGCAGTATTTACCATGGCTTCCCATTCGCCGACCATCTTTAGCTTATATTTTATTCCAGAATCCATATAATCTTAGCTGTGGATAACAACCCATGTAGTGTGCTTGAGTTCCCGCAGGGGACGAAACACACCTTAGTCCTCGGCTAATTCCGAGATGCGGGGGTGCCCGAGCTGGCCAAAGGGGCAGGACTTAAGAAAGCAAAACCCTCGGTTTTGATTTTCCAAATCCGAAGGATTTGAGAAATCCTGTGGCGTAGGCCTTCGTGGGTTCGAATCCCTCCCCCCGCAAATCCAGGAACCCAGAATGAAGGAGAAATAGAAATAAATTTATAGTTTAAATACAAATATCCTTCAATGAAACTGAAGAGATACATAATATTAATGATTCTCGCAGCTTTTCTATTACCTAATGCAGTTCTAGCAGGCACATCAATGGAGTCCGTCTTCTATAAAGGCGATATAGCTCTAACACTGGACAAAGACACCTACATGGCCGGAGAAGAAATCAGATGCAGCATCTCCGTCCACAGCCTCGATAATGCAACCATAAACAACGCAAGCCTAATACTGCAAATCAACAAAGGATGCGAGAATCCAACCTACCCCGCACAGTTCTCAGACTGCGACAACATATTCCTTGAAGAAAAAATCCCTGAAATATATCTGGCACCAGAAGACAACAGCGAGGTGCAGGTGAAAATACAGCTGCCACAAGACCTCGAAGGCGGCCTCTATAGAATAGACGCCTACCTGAAAACCAAAAGAACACCTATCGTAGGAATCCCCTTCATCTTCGCATCCCCTAAAGATGAAACCTTCAGGGTGGAGGGAGACGGAAACTTCCCCTCCGCCAAGATCATCAGAACCGAAACCAGATTCAAGGGAACCAGCAGGGAAACAGGAGAGTGGAGCAGAAAGAATATGCCCTCAGCACCCTACTGGCCCTGGCTCAGAGGACAGATCGGCGCATTCATCACCCCAGACATGGAGGAAGTGAGGGGGATGATTTACGTCAAAAACAACCTAAACGAAGAACTAACCGATCTGACATTGGAGGCGTTAATCTGCGAGTGGGATGACACCTCCTGCGACAACATTACATCAATCAACACCGAAACATTCACTCTACCCCCAGCCACCACCAAACCAATAAACATCACCCTGAAACCACCTGAGAAATCCGGGGCCTACGCCATCCGCATCTCCGTGAAAAAAGACTCCCGCCTAATTTCACTCTTCCGAAACAGAATAATCGTGGAAGGCGAAACAGCCAGAATAAGGAAACTCTCAGTAGATAAACCCTACCACAACGCAGGGGAAGAAGGAAGCCTATCAGTGACAGTTGGAACAACACCAGACCACTACACCAGGCCAACCATCAGAAACCCAAAGTTGAAGGTAACGGTGGAAGACCTGGAAAACAACAAAATCATATTATCTGAATCCAAAACAATACCTGAGCTCTCAAAAAACAATATATTAGATGTCAGCTCCTTCACTTTCACCCCCACCCAAACCCTAAAAAAATTCAGGGTCTCAGCCCAGGTACTGTCCGAGGAAGGCCAGTTATATGACACACACACCTACATAGTGGACTCAGGTATGTTCCACGGCCCCATAGAGAATGTTGAGTTAGAGGAGACATATTACTACGACAACACCCTGACAGTTAAATTCTGTATCTACGGCAGATCATCCACCCCCACCAAGGGAGAGCTCCTAATACTTATGCTTAAAGGAGGCGATCTGCTGAAGAAATCATGTATGGAAGCCGACAACTGTGTCTTATTCACTCACCCTGCAACCCCCGGAGAGAAATTCACTTTCATCGTAAACTGCAGGAAACAATTTAAATTCGATGTAGTGACTCCCAAGGAAACAATAAAACCACCCACCACAACCATCACTACCTCAACATCCACATTAACCCCCACAACCACAGGCCCTGCCACCACCTCAACCCACACACCCACAACCAGCGTTCCCTCAGGGGAAGAAGACGGGGGAGTAATTTTTGCATTAATCGCAGTAGTAATAATAATCCTGGCTGCAGCAGTAATATTGAAGGTGAAAAGTAAATGAAAAACAAAATCATTGTTGTGATATTAGGCGCCCTGTCGCTGCTCCTCATAAGTACATCCGGCGTCGCTCAATGTGTGGAAAACGCCACCCAATGTGTTGGTTTAACAGCACAGACGTGTACAGGCAGCGTGTGGGTGGATACAGACTGGTGTACTCACTGCTGTATAGGTGGAGCGTGCCAAGACGACACAAAACACCACGCAGGATGCCATAACGGGGATGTCTACTGGTATGATGCCTGCGACAACCGCCACAACAAGAAAGACAACTGCCACTGGTGGGAAAACTGTGTGGCTGCAAGCTGTGTACCCAAGGGGAATGGAAGTGAATTCAGTTTCAATCTGGGAGTGAACCACTCCTACCCAGGCTCCGGGATACCTATAGAGCCAACCAGCAGTGATTGGTCTGACTCAACCCCCGTCAACTTCACATTTTATTTGAATGGAGCTCAATTACTGGATCAGGGACAACCGGGCTGTGATCTAAACGGAGACCCTACATGGCATATGGGAGGTCACGAGTACTGCGGATTCTACGTACCTGAAACCGTAGCTGCTGGATTTTATCAACTAAGGGCTGAATGGGATCTGATGGGGCATCATCATGTGAAGACCATAGACCCTTCATTTAGGATAAAGGCTCCTGCACAATGGTATACAAGTAGAAGTGCACACGCATGGTATACCTTACAAGGACCCACCTACACCGAAGATTTTACCATGCCGTATGTGCTCTCAGGAGGCATATACTACACCTGCCTAGGCAATACATTCCTGGTTGAAAACATCGCAGGGGTTTTAATGGAGTGCTCAGATAGTTGGACTACAAACAGACCGCCTCGTTTAATGACATGGACCTACTGCCCGATAAATACCCGGCAAGGAACCGCACAGAACAACTGGTGTTCAGGAGTATGTGATTTCATCACCCGCAACACACTTTTTAACGTCGAAACCAGAGGATACTGCCCCCTAAACTCCTACGTCAGCCGCGGCACAACAGCAAATTTCAATGCATTCACATTTAATATAGCTGGTTTATACACCGTCATATTAGACCTGCAGCATGCATACTCTGATTCCCCGTGGTACATCTGCCCTAACATAGGAGGCCTTTGTGCAGTCGGAGTAATGTCGGGAGCAGGAAAACATCACGGCTGGGAGCATCTGGAAACCTACAGGATACGTGCTCTTTGTGCAGATGACATAAACGCCACATTCAGGAACGTATCCATCTCAGGCGCCAAGGAGATAAGCCCAGGAAACTTCACCATCGAACCTAACCGGACAGGAGGAAGCCTAAAGAGAGATTTCACCGTAACATGGGAAGTCGAAAACACAGGGGCAGTAGACATAACCATAAAGAACTACTCTCTGACATGCTCCCCGGGCGTAACCTGCTCAGGGATAACACCCACACCCTTCAACGCAGCTGAGAACTCAACGGTGCTGGTCCACACCAACATACAGATGCCCATCAGAAAAGAGGAACAACAAGTCAACATGATCCTCACATACAATGACGGGTATGGATTAGACTGTATACCAGATAAAACCATAAGCAAAACCATAACCGTAAGATGGCTGGATACATTAGGGCCACACGTTGACGTGCGTATAGTTTGGGATAACGGAAACGGAGTAGTCTACGGCGGCACAGAAGACACCGCAAACAAGACCATGAACATAACAATATGGGACCACTTCTTCATCAACGAAAGCAGTGTCTCAATAATCCTCAACGGAACCACATTCGGCAACAAGCCAGTATACCATGTGTTTTCATTAAATGATAAACGCAGCAATTGCTCGATTAAAAGCGAGCTGGGATACCCCTGGCATATCTCCTGCCAATACGATGAACAGGAAATAAAACCAGGCATCATGGAGATCAAAGCCTCTGCAAGAGACATCTTCTTCCATAACCTGGGCGAAGACAGTGAAGTCTTCCTGTATGCAGTTAAACGGGAGATTAAAGGGATGTGTTACCGGTGGAACGCAATATCGCTGCCTCTTCTACCGATAAACCCCTCAGGGAACCCGGATGTTAATGTCACAACAACCCCGATTTTACGGGGGTTGCCGTATGACCGACTGTCAAGGCATAGGATAGAGGACATATTCGATTCCTTTGCGCCGGAGATCCCCCCCATAATAAGCCAGTCCCTAGAGGAATTAGCGGTCGGGAAAGGCTATTTCATATTCATAAACGACACAAGCAGGACGTCCCCGAATTGCATAAACAAATCCTATTACGGGATACCTGACCCATCAAACCCCCAGCTGGTTATGAATTCCACAGGATGGTATTTCTTTGGAATCCAGAGCAACAGCCTCCTACTCAACGGCACGATAAACGACACCCTCTCAGACGCAGGAATAACATCAGATGAATACAATATGATATATTACTACGATAAGGGTCTCTCGCCACCCTACGGAGATTTCGCACATTACCGCCCAGGTGATGGTACCAGCGCCTTCAATAACTTCACAATAGGCAGAGGATACTGGATAAACTACACAGGGGTAGGAGAAAATATCCTGCCACTGTACTGACGATAAGGGAAGGAAAAACCTTTTTTTTTATGTTATATTACCTAATGTTTACTGATGGATAAGTATCTGGTGTTCGGCCTGATTTTAGTGGTTGTGCTAAGCGGATGCGTTGAAGAAGAAACGGAGACGACAACGAATGCTACTATAAAGGCAGCAGATGCCTTAAACTGCAGCGGAATGCAGAACCAGAACGACAGAGATAAATGCTATATCGGCGTTGCCGTAAGAAAAGAAAACCTTTCAGTCTGCGATAAAATACAGGACCCTGAGATGAGAGACAGATGCTGTAGGGGGGTTGCGGTGGCCAGACAAGATCTTTCAATATGTGATGAAATACAAGACCAGGATATGAAAGACCGATGCTACAGACAGTTTGCCGAAGAAAAAGAAGACCCCGCAATATGCGATAAAATACAGGGCAGCAGAATAAAAGACTACTGCTGGTGGGATGTTGCCGTAGCCAAAGAAAACCTTTCAATATGCGATAAAATACAGAAGGGGGACTACAGAGACCGATGCTATGAATGGTTTGCCGAAGAAAAAGAAGACCCCGCAATATGCGATAAAATACAGAACCCGATTATCAGACGCCCCTGCTACCTCAAGATCGCCACCGCCAAACAAGACCCGTCAGTCTGCGATAGAATACAGGAGGAAGATGATAAGGACAGATGCTACAGTTGCGTTGCCATAGCCAGAGAAGATCTTTCAGTCTGCAATAAGATACAGGATTATGGTGTGAAAGATGGATGCTATAGGGGGGTTGCGGTGGCCAGACAAGATCTTTTGATATGCAATAAAATCCAGTGCAGGAACACAAAAAACTCCTGCTACAGAATGCTTGCCGTGAAAAAAGAAGACCCCGCAATCTGCGATAAAATAGGGGACCAGGATATGAAAGATGAATGCTACGCACAGTTTGAATGAAGAAAAAACATTATCGATGGATAAATACCTGGTGTTTGGACTGGTTTTAGTGGCTGTGCTAAGCGGATGCATCGATGGAGACAAAGACTATTACTTTGCAGCTATAGATGAAATGGATCCCACAATATGCGATAAAATACAGAACCAGATCAGCAAAGATGAATGCTACTACGAGCTTATTTTATACAAAGGAGATCCCACAATATGCGATAAAATACAGAACCAGACTATCCAAGACGGATGCTATCACTGGATCGCATTCAACAAACAAGAGCCTTCAATCTGCGATAAAATACTGAACCAAGATTACAAGGACGGGTGCTACAAATACATTGCTATCTACAAAGGAGACCATTTAATATGTGATAGAATACACAACCAAGACACCAAAGATTATTGTCGAGGTGTAACCCACGGAGATCCCATAGTATGCGATGAAGTCTATTGGCAGGATAGAGATAATTGCTCCTTAGACAGTGCCATAGCCAAAAGAAACCCATCCATCTGCGATGAAATACAGGATCAGGATACCAGAGATTGGTGCTACGAAGAAGTTGCGGTACTCAAAAAAAACCACTCAATCTGCGATGAGATACAGGACGAAGAATATAGATATTGGTGCTACGAAGAAGTTGCGGTACTCAAAAAAAACCACTCAATCTGCGATAGAATCGGGGAACAAAAGGAGACCATCCAACCCCAGATACAAATATTCTACAGAGATGACTGCTACAGCGAAGTTGCCCTATCCAAACAAGACCCCACGATATGTGGCAAAATACAGAACCAGACCAACAAAGATTATTGCTATGGAACTGTTGCCTTATCCAAAAAAGATACCTCAATCTGTGATGAAATCCAAAGCCAGGACATCAAAGACGAGTGTTATCGCTACATCAATTTATCTCCCGAAGAATCTTGACAGGAAACCCCCGGAGTCTGATTGTTTCCTTTTTTGTGGCGGAACCGCATCACCCAGCATCTCATAAACCGCCTCCAGATATTTCTTCTGCGTAGGTGCGCCGGGCAGGATACCCGTCTGACCCGCCCTGTTGGTGAGTATGATAGTGGGAACGCTCCTTACCTGATACCTCCGAGCCTTACGTCTGCCATCCGGGGTGTTAGTCGACACCTCCCCCCACCTAACCCTCCCCTCAAGTTCCGGATAGTCCTCCAGCAACTTCCGGGTAGCCCTAACCGCCGAAGGACAATGAGGGCACGACGAGCTCGTCAACACATCAATCCTCAGATCCGCCATTTTTGAGATACCATAACATAACCAATCAACCTATACATTAACCTCGCAGCCAGGAAATCCGGGCAAGGATTCCTTTCATCAGGACATAACTCCACCACATCAAAGCCCACCACATTCCTTTGCATACATACCTCCCTCAGGAACCCAATGGTGTTATACCAGCCAAGGCCCCCGGGTTCTGGAGTACCCACAGAAGGCATAATACCTATATCAAAGACATCCAGGTCCAGGGTGATGTACACATCCCTGCTCAGGGAATCTATCGCCTTATCATACCACCTCCGGTTGTCATAAATGTCTTTCGCCCAGAATACCGCATAATCTCTCTCATCAATAAGCTCTGCCTCCCCTCTGCTGAGACTTCTGACGCCCACCTGCACGGCATCTGCCTCCTCCCTGATCCTTGACATCACACACGCGTGACTGAATTTATTGCCCAGGTACTCATCCCTCAGGTCCGCATGAGCATCCAGCTGCAACACCGAGAGCCCAGGGTAATTCTCCCTGAGGGCTCTCACAGAGCCGATGGATATAGAATGTTCACCGCCCAACAACACAGGGAATTTACCGTCCCTGAGGATACCCCGGATTCCCTCCCTCACTGCCTCAAGAGGATCCCTTCCGCTTAAATCAGGGGGATTCAGGAGACAGATACCGCAGTTACAGGGCTCATCCCTCAACTCCTCATCATACAATTCGATGTTGAGGAAGGCCTCAATAATAGCTCTGGGGCCGCGTGCGGTTCCCTTCCTTCCGGTTACCGTCGCCTCATAGGGGGCGGGCAGAATAACCACCCTGGACTCCCCATAACCACAGAATCCGCCTGAAATGCTAAGTGATTCGAATTCATCCATCTTATTCGCCATATTTTGTTTACATTACCAACGATGAGGTTACATACGCCTCGATAAAGGCGGCGATTATGAGCAAAGGCACAACCACAAGCAGATAAATTAATGAGGCCTCCCTTATCCTTGAGACCATAGACTCCACCCTTGTTTTTTCTTTTGGGAATATTATGGAGAGACCTGTCCTCATCCCGAGGGTCGATGAGAGAAAGATTGCAGACATCTCGAAGAAAGAATGAGGAAGCAACGCCTTAACCAGGAACATATAGTCTCTGCCACTCACCTCACTGAGTTTCACCACAAACCCCATCAGGAATCCATTAGTGAACAGAATAAAAAAAGGCGGGATTATGAACACCCCGCTAACTACAATAATGAGGGAAACCCGGAGGTTGTTGAGGAATATCGTGTAAGCCATATCCAGCTTAGACTTTGAGACAACCATGCTCCTGAGTTTCTCCAGAACCGGAGTCAAGTGCTGCTTGGCGTCCTCATAGGTTAAATAACCCACGGGAACCCCCAGGATAAAAACAACAAAAGATAAAATAAACAGCCTGGTATTATCCTTCAGTATCCTGATAATCAGTTCCCTGCCTTCAGACATAATATCACCCAAAAGAGGTTCCACAGTAACTGCAGTTAGGGACTCCTTCAGGAGTACTGTGCCCGCATCTGGGACATATCATGAAGGTTTTAACTTCATCCTCCTGCCTTACGCTGCGATACTTGTGCATACCCCCCACAAATTTCTTGGACTGCGAGAAGAACGTTGATGTGGAAGATATCATAGACCCCATCAAGCAGCCGACTACCACAAAAAACAGACACACTATATGCCACACCACAAACATCCATAGAAATAGGATATTAGCTAAAAGACTCAGACCCAGAACGTACTTCAACAGGACCATAACCCCAATCACTACACAAAGAACACCGGCAGTTACAGCTCTTTTAATGCCCCCTTTCACAGACCGGCCTATGAACACACCGACCATCAACGGCCCGATAATGGGAACCCAATTCATAAGGGAATACATAATCCCCCCAAAGATTACTGACACTGCAGCCAACAAAAACTCCCCTGTCTTTGACATAATATATGATACAGAGCTAAAGATTAATAATAATGCATCCCGCCCCCGCTGAACCTACTGCTTGAACTCCTTCAGTGCATAACACAGTAACTTTATGGTGTTATCCACATCCCTCCTGCTGAAGGTTCCTGATGGGCCGTGGATGTATCTGCAGGCAACAGAAATAACGCCTGTGGGGACCCCATCCCTTGAAAGATAGATTATCGCGCCGTCAGTCATCCCCCCCTCCAAGACATCCACCTGGTAGGGGATCTTATGTTTTTTTGCCGCATCCACAAGCAGTTTCCTCAACTTGGGGTGGGTAACCACCCCCCTCCCGGACGCCTCCACCACCGTGATCGCAGGTCCCCCACCCACCTCAAGGCTGGATTCCGTCTTCTTTATCTCAGGGGTTCCCCCGGCAATAGTTGTATCTATGGCGAACGCATAATCTGGATCAATCTTGAACGCCGCAACCCTTGCGCCCTTCAAGCCAACCTCCTCCTGAGCCGTCCCCACAGCATATACCGTTGCATTAATGCTTTTGGGTATCTTCTCCATCACCTTCAACATAATGTAGCAGCCCACCCTGTTGTCAACGGCCTTCCCGTAATAAGTATCTTTGCTTAACTGGCCGAAATTCGGTTCAAATATTATCGGGTTACCTACATCAACCCTCCTCTCAGCATCCTTTCTGTTTTTTGCCCCGATGTCAATGAAGAGGCTATCGTGTTTTATTATCTTCCCTCTCTCCTCCTTTTTCTGGATGTGAGGAGGCTTAGAGCCGATGATTCCATGAACATTACCTTTCTCCCCTCTTATTATCACCCTCCTGTTCAGGAGTATCCGATCATCAATGCCGCCTATCTTGACGAAATGGATGAATCCCCCATCACTAATATGCTTGACCATTAAGCCGACTTCATCCATATGAGCCGCCAACATAATCTTTCTCTTGCCCTTGCCCTTGCGCCCAATAATGTTGCCGAAATTATCTTCCTCAACAAAGTCACATGATTTCCTTAACTCACCGTGCATTATCTTGCGCACATCATCCTCAAACCCTGAAATCCCCGCAGTCAGACACAATTTTTCCATCAGTTTCATTTTGAATTATAATTTTTACAACGCATTTATAGATGAATTACCTATATAATTTAATCGAATAAAAGGATAACGTTTATATCCTATTGAAGGTGCTAACTTGAAGGGAGAGATTAAATCTTGCTTAGGGGATAAAGTCGTTGTCTCCAGATCTCCACACCCGGATACCCCCTCAGACATTAAATTCTTCAGGAGACTTATTGGGAGAAACACTTTCGTTGATAACAAAAAAGTGGGGAGAGTATTTGACATCATAGGCAATACTAAGAACCCATATCTTATTATAAGATTATCCCCTAAATTCAAAAAAACGTGTTCAGATTTCTTAGGTAAGAAACTAATTATCCAATCCTAAAAAAAATGCTTGGATCTGATAAACCGATGGATGGAAAACTTAATGCAATCTGTAAACACTGTGGCGGTAGCAAATTTATCACAGATCACGTGCATGGGGAGATAGTATGCGGCAGCTGTGGCACAGTAAAGGAGGAGGGCTTATTTGATTTTGGTCCTGAATGGAGGGGCTTCAACGAGGAACAGAGAAGCATGAGGGCAAGAACAGGCGGACTGGTGAGGTATGCTAAACTCAATAAGGGGCTGACCACCGAAATCGACAGATATGACAGGGATATCAGGGGGGGCTCAATCCAACCCGAGAGAAAAGCTCAACTCTATAGACTCAGGAAGTGGCAGAGGAGATCCAGGATGTCCAGCTCCATACAGAGGAACCTCTCCATCGCCCTGCCTGAGCTGGACAGGATATGCAGCTACCTGAATATCTCAGACAACCTTAAGGAGGAATGTGCCATGTGGTACAGGAAGGCTGCAGGAAAAGGCCTGGTTAAGGGCAGATCAATAGAGTGCGTGGTGGCAGCCATCATCTACCTGATCTCAAGACAACATAAACTGCCTAAAACCCTTGAGGAGCTGGAAGAAGCATCCGGGGTGAAGAGGAAGGATATTGGGAGAAGTTATAGGTTTGTCTGCAGGAAGCTGAAGATAAGGATGCCTGTGGCAACGCCAATGGATTATGTGCCGAGATTCGCATCAGAGCTGGGCTTATCCGGGGCGACGGAGGCGAAAGCTATTGAGATAGTTGAGTGCGCAAGAGAAAAAGGCATTACATCAGGGAAAGGCCCCACGGGTGTGGCGGCAGCAGCCATCTATCTCGCCGGAAAACTCACCAACGATAAGCAGACACAGAAGGGAATCGCAGGACAGCTCACCGGAGTCACCGAAGTAACCATCAGAAACAGATATGAGGAACTAGCAAGGGCCCTGGATATCGAGATTTAGCAGATCAGAATGAACAGGAAAACCATGGTGCTCTATGACATCAGTAGACTTCTTAATTCCAGACATGATTCAATTATTATTTCTTCCTCTGAACTGGGTAACCAGCTGGGGGTTTCTCAACAAACTGCTTCACGATACCTGATGGAACTTGAGAGGGAAGGTTTGATCAAGAGGGCTGGGGAAGGCAGAAGGTATAGGATCACGATTACGGGGAGGGGAGTTCGCCTCTTAGCTGATATGCATTCCAGCCTGAATGGGTTTATCAGGGGTGCCCCGGCAGCTGTGGAGGGGGAGGTGGTTACTGGGATGGGGGAAGGCGCTTATTATGTCAGGGAATATGCAGACAAGCTTGAGAAGGCGTTGGGGTTCAGGCCGTTCTTTGGGACACTGAATCTGAGGGTGGAGGAATTCTTTATTGATGCAGGGAAATACGCCGCAGGGGAAATCAGCGAGTTCAGGAAGGGAAACCGTGTCTTTGGAGGGATACAATATATTCCCGTGAAAATCCATGGAGAAACATGGAGTCACAGTTGTTTCCTGGTCATCCCCAGGAGAGCACACCACAGAAACGAGTTGGAGATCATCAGCAGATTTAATTTAAAGGATAAGTTTCATATCACAGACGGTGACAGGATAAGGGTGGAGATTTGACTTACCTGGAGATTTCAGTTGCAGGGGTCTGTGAGACCAAGATTATTATACATTAAATCATTGATTATTTGGATGGATAACGAAACAGGATGTCTGCTGTCCATGATAAAAGATAATCGAGATGAGCTGGATAGGCGGATGGATAGACTCAGACAGAGAATACAGCAATACAAGCTCCTTCTGGGCGGAGGCGACTGGATATAATCTAGTATATTTATAATACATGTGAGATTAATATAAACATATAAAAAGAATTTGGAGTATTAAAAATGACTAAGAAAATAGGGATTTTATTGGTTATGTTGGTTATGTTCGGTGGATGTATAGGTGGTCCACCGCAGGAGACAACCTCGACAGTTGAAAGTGAAGCAGGCACAACAGTTAAAGATGATGCAACCTCAACAGTTAAAGATGATGCAACCTCAACAGTTAAAGATGATGCAACCTCAACAGTTAAAGATGAGGCAGATACAACAGTTAAAGATGAGGCAGATACAGCATCAGGGATATCCTTTGAGGACTTATTCAACCTCGGCAAACCCACAGGATACACGGTGGAATATGACATAACGATGAGCAACGAGGGGTGGGATACGACTATGACGCAGAAGCACTATGTTAAAGACAATAAACTCAGGATGGACAGCATCGCCGACGCAGAAGGCCAGGGAATAGAGACGCGGGCTTATAGCATCCCCAAGGGAACATATATGTGCTCAAAAGCCGGGCAAACATGGACGTGTTTCGGATCAGATGCAGAGGATATCGATGAAGGTGCAGACACCGGGGCAGAGGACTTCATGACAGATTTCGAGGGCGACATGGGCAATGTAGCTTACGATGGGACACAGCAGATAGCGGGAGTTAACGCAGTTTGCTATAAATACAGTGTAGAGGGAGAGTGGAGGGTATGTGTACATCCAACAATGTACCTGTCTCTTTTGGTTGAGGGGGAGAATTTCCAGATGATAGCAAAAAGCGTGGACCTGAGTTCCCCGGCAGACAGTGTCTTTGAGCTTCCCGCAGAACCCATGGACCTAGGAGATTTAACGGGCGACCCCTGCGCTATCTGCGCCATGATGCCGGATGAAGAATCAAAAGCAGATTGTCTGGCTTCCTGCAAGTGACCAACCTTCTTTTTTTCTATTTTTTTTTTGTTGAATCAGAGGATATTCACGAGAAATAAGGAAATTCCTGAAAGGAATTTGTTGGCTATTGGAAAAAGACCAATTTTTGCAAGCAAAGGGCCTAGAGGCTCTTTCTTATTATAGAATATGGCTATACTTTATAATTCAGTAAGAAACCCTAAGGCTAAGAGGCCTTAGTGAAAGTCATATTCTGGGGTTCCGCATCGACCCTGGGAAGTCTCAGGGGTAGGGGAAGCCTGAGTTTTTTTGCGATATCCAGGGATTCAACGATGGATTCCCGTATTATGGTCGTGGATATGTTCTTGATCAACTGCGGATCCAATTCCAGCTTATCCCCGCCATCCTTCACCAGCTTATCCATGTTCTCCTCCTGATACCATAAATAGCCCTTCAGCTGCATGTCACCTACATTAGGTTTATAGGTGACGTCGAACTCGAAGTTCACCAATAGAAAATCCTTGCCATCATCTCTTTTATCTCTCTTCACAGAAACAATCTTGAAGTTGGATCTCACATCAACGCTTCCTGCCTCCTTCTCTGTTCTGGTGCCTCCTAAATCCGTAATCCTAAAATTTATTACAGGCATTTTTTTTATCCTCTCATTATTTATGCGATTCCATGTAAAAGAAACCCCCCTGCTCAGGGATGCTCGCTTACAAGGGAAAGACCGAGTCTCTCATCCCACCCAAACATCAGGTTCATGTTCTGGATTCCCTGGCTTGAGCCGCCTTTCCCCAGATTATCGAGGACGCTTATGATCAGTATTCTCTTCGTATGCTGATCCATGTTGACGCTGATGTCACAGAAATTCGTTCCAGCCACATCCATGGGGTTAGGCAGCTCATCTTCACCCTCCATAACCCTTACAAAGAACTCATCTCTGTAGCGGGCAGTATATTTCTCCCCGACCTCCTCATCCAATCCACTTGAGAATATATTGATGAAGGAAACTATTCCCCTGCGCATATTAGAAACTGCCGGGGTGAAGGATATCTTCATATCCTCCCTGAAGACATCCTCAAGTATGAACTCCATCTCCGGCCTGTGTCTGTGATACACGACCTTGTATGGCCTGAAATTATCGCACATCTCCGGGTGATGAGCGAAGATGGAAGGTGATGCCCCTGCCCCTGATGATCCGGAAACCGCGTTGACAACAATCTTCTGCAGATCCAGCTTATCCCTGAAGGGTTCAAGAGGCAGGATTCCCAAAAGGAATGATGTGGGATAGCATCCCGGGTTTGTGACAAACCTGGCTTTCCTGATCTTATCCCTATAGATTTCAGGAAGACCATAGACCCTCTCACTTAATAAGCCCTCATCTGTCGGGCCGCCGTAAACCTCTTCATCGATCCGGGCATCCTGGATCCTGAATTTACCGCCCATGGTTATTACCTTAATTCCCCTCTCAAGCAGCTTAGGGACATCCGAAATCCATTTTCCCGGCGGAGCTGCAATAAAAACGACATCAGCATCCACCTCATCAGCCTTGAACCTAGCGAACTCTACGTCAAGAACTCCCTTCAAGTTCCTTTGTATGGATGATATGGGCGTTCCCTCATACTTTCTGGATGTTGGTTTAATGTTCTGTACTTTAGGGTGGCCAACCAGAAGCCTGACCAGCTCCCTGCCCATATACCCTGAAGCTCCCACCACTTCTACGTTAACCATCGTGACCTATAGTATATTATTTAGCCAGCTTTATGTCATCAGAGTTCACAGTCTTTCTTCCGGCGTGTTTAGCTAACTTTATCGCCCTCTCGGAGATTCTGTTTGCGCTCTCCTCCAGGATGTCTCTGAGTTCCTCTGTTGCGTCCTCACTAACTCTTTCTGCACCAGCGTTCCGGATAATCCTCTCTATGGGGGCAAGGGGTAATTCAGCCATATCGCACCTCCTTTATGCTCCATGATAACTTAATTTAATAAGTATGTTCCTATAAATATAGGCGAATAGATGGTTTTTATTTTATCATGATCAATACTAATAATTACTTTCGAGAGTATAAAATGAGGTGTTGATTATGTCAGACAAGGATGCGAGGTTCATATTATGGTTTGATGAGATTTCCATAGAGGATGTGCCATTAGTAGGTGGAAAGAATGCTTCCTTAGGGGAGATGATCCGGGAATTAACAGATGAAGGAGTTAATGTCCCAAACGGGTTTGCCATAACAGCCAAAGCATATGAGCATTTATTGAAGGAGGGAGGCATAGAAGACGACATAAAAGAGATACTATCTGATCTGGACGTGCACGACATACATAACCTCCAGGAAAGAGGCAGAAAGATCAGGAAACTAATAAGGGAGACAGAGATACCAGCGGATCTGGAGGAGGAGATAGTGGAGGCCTACCGGAAGATGAGCTCCAGACTCGGATACGATGAGAACCCGGATGTTGCAGTCAGGAGCAGCGCAACCGCAGAAGATCTACCTGACGCCTCCTTCGCAGGACAACAGGAGACATACCTCAACATCAGAGGAGAGCAGATGCTTCTGGATTCATGCAGGAACTGCTTTGCGTCACTCTTCACGGACAGAGCCATATCCTATAGGGAGGATAAAGGCTTCAACCACTTCGACGTCCACCTCTCCATCGGAGTGCAGAAGATGATACGTTCGGATGCCGCATCCTCAGGTGTATTATTCACCATCGACACAGAGTCTGGCTTCAAGAACGCTGTTTACATAACCGGCTCCTACGGCCTGGGTGAGAACGTCGTTCAGGGGGCGGTGAACCCCGACGAATTCTATGTCTTCAAGCCCACCCTAGGTAGGGGATATAAGCCAATCATCGGAAAGAAACTCGGATCAAAGAAGCTGAAGATGATATATGCTGAGGAAGGCGTGAAGAATATTAAGGCAGATGAGGATGAGAGGAACAGTTTCTGCATAGAGGAGGATGAGGTCCTTAAACTCGCCAAGTGGGCGTGTATCATAGAAGACCACTACAGCAGGAAAGCCGGAGACTTTAGACCCATGGATGTGGAATGGGCAAAGGACGGCGACGGAGAGAGAGTGGGCTCAGGTAAACTTTTTATTGTGCAGGCGAGGCCGGAAACAGTTCACTCCCAGAAGGATGCGTCAATCATAAAGACATATGTTCTGAAGGAGAAGGGCAGGGTACTGGCTGAAGGGCAGGCGGTCGGTGAGATGATCGGCCAAGGCGAGGTTAATAACATTGAATCATCTGAAGACATCCATAAATTCAAAAAAGGGCAGGTTCTTGTCACAGACATGACTGATCCGGACTGGGAGCCTATTATGAAGATAGCATCAGCTATTGTTACCAACCGGGGCGGCAGGACGTGTCATGCAGCCATTGTCTCAAGGGAGCTCGGGATTCCGTGTGTGATAGGAAGCGATAACGGCACCGAGGCCTTAAGCAGCGGACTTAAGGTAACGGTTTCATGTGCAGAAGGTGAGAAGGGAAAAATATATGAGGGTCTGCTGGAGTATGAGATCCAGGAGGTTAACCTGGATAAGCTCCCGGATACCAAGACAAAGATTATGATGAATGTTGGTATCCCGGACAAGGCTTTTGTGGAGAGCCAGATCCCCAACGACGGGGTGGGTCTGGCCCGGGAGGAGTTCATTATTAACTCGTATATAGGTATACACCCCCTTGCCTTGATCCACTATGAGCAGCTGAAGAAGAAAATAGGGGATGATAAGAGAATAGCTAAGCTCATAGAGACAATAGATAGGAATACCCAGGCCTATGATAATAAAGTGGATTTCTTCATAGAGCAGCTTGCCATGGGCGTGAGTAGAATTGCCGCAGGATTTTACCCTAATGATGTTATAGTAAGGCTCTCTGATTTCAAGAGCAATGAATACGCTAACCTGGTTGGAGGGTACCTGTATGAGCCGGAGGAAAGTAATCCCATGATCGGGTGGAGGGGGGCGTCCCGCTACTACGATGATGATTTCAAGCCAGCCTTCGGCTTGGAGTGTAAGGCGATAAAGAAAGCCAGGGATGAGATGGGCTTAACCAATATTAAGGTGATGGTGCCTTTCTGCAGGACTGTGGAGGAGGGCAAAAAAGTAATTAAGGTGATGGAGGAATTCGGTTTAAAGCAGGGGGAAAATGATCTTGAGGTCTATGTTATGTGTGAGATTCCCTCTAACGTTATCCTGGCAGATCAGTTTGCGGAGATATTTGATGGATTCAGCATCGGCAGCAATGACCTGACCCAGCTGACGTTGGGGTTGGATCGTGACTCGGAGCTGGTGGCAGAGATATATGATGAGAGGAATGATGCAGTGAAGAGGCTGATTAAATCCGTGATAGAAACAGCAAAGGAGAAAGGCAGGAAGATAGGTATCTGCGGGCAGGCTCCATCTGATTTTGATGAATTCGCCACCTTCCTTGTGGAGTGCGGGATTGATTCTATCTCCCTTAACCCCGACACTGTGATAAAAACTAAACTGAAGATAGCTGAAAAGGAAAAGGAACTTGGGATCTCCCCTGAATGAACACATCATCTCCTACGGTTTAGGCATAATTCACTTGTAATGAGATAAGATGGGTTTGCATTTCTCGCATTTCCATGCCTCTTTCATAAATAAATGCTTTTCCTTCATTACTCTAATAATTTCTGGTTTATCTGACCAATTTACACTCAAAAATCAAAAACGTAACACATGTGAGGGATAGTACACTTTCTCAAATCCATTACATTTATATAGCCCAAAGACAAAATTTAATTATAAAATGAGTTCTAAGAAGTTCATCTTGGCCTTGATCCTGATAACAGGGATGCTTGCTTCCTCCCTCATGGCCAGTGCTTTATGCACTATAGAGGCAAAGGATGAGGCAAAATCACACTTTGTGGTTGAAACCTGCACAGATATAGGCACGTTCTCTCTCGGAAATTACTATAAAAACTGGGAGGAATTAACGTATAATTATCCACAGCCATGGAAAGGAACCTTTATCACGATAAACGCCAATAATAAGCTGTACTCCAACTCTCCTTATGCGAAAGGTTCTGTGCACATGGATCCCTATGTTCTGGAATCCCCTCACATAATCGGTGATTCTATCGTAACAAAATGGAGGCTGCCTGAGGGAATCATCGTAGAACAGAAACTTGAGATGATCCCGGACGGGTCCATGATAAAGATCGATATCGGAAACCCCACCACCCAGGATATGAAGGTTGGGGCGAGGATATCCCTGGATACCAAGCTGTACGGAAAAGATGGTGCAACAATATTTATTCCTGGAATAGGTTTCATAGCAAATGAGGGACTATATACCTCAGAAGTAGGGTCTCTCAGGCTACAGGATTCCATAGACGACCCCTCAGTTGTGGCGATGATCGACTTCTCTGAGAAGGAAATCAAACCAGACAGATTAGTAATAGCGAACTGGAAGAAGACCTATGTAAGCGGCTGGGATTACGAGGTTGACATATCCAGGTCAATAAAATCGGATTCTGCGGTGATTCTCTACTACGATCCTAAAACAATAAATGCGGGAGGGAAAATAGGATACGGGGTTTATTATGGGAAGATCGAGGAAACCTGTTCAGATGGTATCAGAAATCAGGGTGAGATAGATGTAGACTGCGGAGGTCCCTGCAATCCGTGTTCTATCGGAAAGTCATGTAGTGTTAACTCAGATTGTGAATCCGGTTATTGTTATAATGGTGTCTGTAAGGTTGCTTCATGCTCAGATGGTATCAGAAATCAGGGTGAAGCAGATGTAGACTGCGGAGGTCCCTGCAGTCCGTGTTCTATCGGAAAGTCATGTACTGTTAACTCAGATTGTGAATCCGGTTACTGCCATGATGGGAGGTGCGAATCAGCGCCTATTCTGAGACCCGATATGATCCTGATTCTTGCCATTATATTAGTTGCTTTCTTGCTGGTAGTGTTGGTGCGTGTGCGGAAAAAGAAGGCACCTGTACCGCCAAAAGTGCCAGAGAAGGTACCCGAGAAAGTACCTGAAAAGATAGTACCGGAGAAGGTACCTGTACCGCCAAAAGTACCTGAAAAGATAGTACCGGAGAAGGTACCTGAGAAAGTACCTGTACCGCCAAAAGTACCTGAAAAGGTAGTGCCTGTAGAGATACTGCCAGGGGTTGGGAAAGTAATCGCCAGCAAATCTAATAAAGGAAACAATGTGACTCTGGCTGTCTCAAATAAGAGTAATCAAGATCTTGGGGGTTGTGTGGTTGAGGATGGAATACCAGAAGATATCGAGATGGGGGATATCGGAGGTATCGAAGGAGATACGTTATGGTTTGAAGGAGACATTGTATCAGGTGAAAAGAAATCTATGGGATTAATGTGGCGTGTGGGAGACCTGGCGTCCGGTAAAAAGAAGACTGTAGATTATAGTATCAACACAGATACAGAAAAACTTCCACCTATAAAGAGGATAATCTTCCTGACTCAGGAATTGGTTAAGGCAGAAATCCTCAGAAAGAAATAAAAAAAAATGGCTGGATTGGTTGAGAAAATATCGGAGCTGGCTCGTGAGAAAAAGATAGATGAGATAACCATAGCCAGCGAAGAGGGACTCCCCATGGTGTCTACGGCAGAGAATGCGGATGAGGAATCCGCAGAGGGTGTTCAGGAGATCCAAAAGAGGTTAGCAGGATCTGATATGAAATATCTGACAATCGTGGACGAAAAAGGTATGAAGTTTCTGTATCACGATGGCGGATTATATTACATTATACGTAATCAGGATCTTCTCGACGAGAGAACTATAAAATCCTTTGGGGATATCATTAATGAAGACCTGAGGGAGAAAGAGGAAGAGATGAGGAAGAGATCAGATAAAGCCAAGGAGAAGAAAGAAGAGAGGGAGAAGAGAGCAGAAAAAGCCAAGGAGAAGAAAGAAGAGAGGGAACAGAGAATAGAGAAAAGCAAGGAGAAGGATGAAAAGAGGGAACAGAGAATAGAAGAGATTAAGAGAAGGAAGGAAGAGAGGAAGAAAAGAACAGCGGAGATCAGGAGAAGGAAGGAAGAGAGGAAGAAAATAACAGCGAGGAAGCGGACATAGAGAAGATAACTATTGTTTATATTTAAAAAAGGAGGTAAAATAAAAAATGCTTGAAAAAATATTGGCCGATTTAAACTCGGCAGAGGGAGTAAGTGGCTCACTAGTAGCTGGGAAAGATGGATTGATTATATCTGAGAGGGCACCGGAGGGTGTCGATACAGAGCTGGCTTCTGCCATGGCATCCACACTGTTTGGTACAGGAGAAAAAACAACAGAACAACTAAAACAGGGGGATGTAACGCAGTGTATGATAGAGGGAACAGCGGGAAAGACACTTATCATAGCAGGGAAAGAAGCCATACTGATGGCCATGACCGAGCCCGATGTAAACCTGGGATTAGTGAGAATTGAGATGAAAAGGTGCATTAAGGAGATAGAAGAATCCCTATAGATAAAAAATGTCAGAGAAAGATGTGGAGGCTGCCCTAGAAAGTTTGAACTCTATAGTAGGAGTAACTGGTTCCCTGGTTGCGGGGAAAGAGGGATCAATCATCTCTCATAAAACGCCAGAGGGCACTGACATAGACCTGGCTTCTGCCATGGCATCCACGCTATTCGGTACCGGAGAAAAGGCAGTAAAAGATTTTAAGCAGGGAAAGATCATACAAGCCATGGTAGAAGGGAAAAAAGGCAAGACTTTGATTATTGCTGGAGATAAAACAGTGTTAATGGTTATGACCAATCTCAAGGTAAGTCTGGGATTAGTGAGACTTGAGATGGAGAAAGGCATTAAGACGATAGAGAAAGCTTTATAAAACGTCTTGGATTAGTAGGATAGATTAAGGAGATAGAGGAATCTTTATAAAAAATCAAGAGGTGATAAAAAAATGGCAGGAGGAACAGATCAGGGAGCATATTACGCGTTTGCCGTAATTACCCTAACCAAATTTATGAATGAAATCGAGCCGATTATGGGCTCAGGTGCTAGGACAATAATGAGAAGACCGCTGGCTAAAATTCTGGCGGGATCAGGTAGGTTTGAGAGAACAGGCCACATAAGCTTTAAAGAAGCAACCGATGAGGGAAAGGATGTTCTCAATGAGATGCAGTGTTTCGGGGCGGCAGAGATCCTGGAATGTGACGAAGCAAATGAGAAAGCAGTCTACAAGTTAACTGACTACATATTAAGGTATAAAGAGTACGGTAAGACCATAGGGGAAATGGATTCCACATCCCTATGCCTGGGGTTGATAGAGAATTTCTTCAGGGATGCTATAGGAGATAAGGGATTCAGGGCGCATCTAGACGACTTTGATGAAGAAAATCTTACGATGCGTGTAGATAAAAATCTTAAATAAAACAAAAAAAAGGAGGTGTTATAAATGGTAGTCGTAAAAGAATTCGGGTTTGAGGGTCAAATATGCCCCTACCCCATGGTAAATGCCATGAAAAAGATTAAGGAATATATGGATAAAATAAAGAGCGGTGAAATTACAGATGAGGAGGTTAGACTGTCTTTTTTGGTTGACCACATGCCAGCTGCAGACAGCCTCCCAGAGGAGATAGAGAAACGTGGTTTCGGGGGATTCAGGGTGATGAAATCCAAGGACAAAGCATTATGGAGAATTGATATACAATTACTGAGGAGTAAGATTGTGGGGTGATTGAAATGGCAGATGAATGGGATGAATTAGAGAAGGGAGGGGGTTGGGTTGATACGGGAGAACCCTCCGCTCCAGCAGAAGCTGAAGAAGCAGCTCCAGCGGAAGAAGCTCCTGCCCCGGCAGGAGCTGAAGAAGCAGCTCCAGCGGGAGGAGGTGAGTGGGATGAATTAGAGAAGGGGGGAGGCTGGGTTGATACAGGAGAAGAAGTTGAAGCAGCCCCCACATTAGAAAAAGTTAAAGTAGCGGTTGCTCCAAAAGCAAAACCAGCTGCTCCACCAGAGGTTAAAAAAGGTTTCTTTAGGGAATTCTTTGCTGGTGACTCATGGGGAACCGGGTTATTGTTAGTAGTAATTCTATTGGCTGGAATAACATGGATCGCCATCGATACCAACAACATAGGTCTCACAGGACTAGTGGTTGGAGTTCTTGTCGGCTTCGCATTCCAGAAGGGAAGATTCTGTATATACATGGCCCACAGAGACATTCTCTTGACGAACAGTTACGGCATGATGAAGGCGCTTATACTGTGCATGATACTGATAATGGTAGGATATCTGTTAGTTTCTAATGATGGGTTAGGTATCCTGTCTTCAGCGACAGACGGTAAGTTTACAGAAATTGCTCCCAGGCCGTTTATATGGGCAGCTATCCTTATCGGAGGATTTATCTTTGGAATAGGAACCGTCCTAGCTGGAGGATGTGCAGCCGGAACAACGTACAGAGCCGGAGAGGGTTACATAGGTAATATGATTGCAGTCGTGACATTAATGCTCGGCGCATCCCTAGGTATGTTCGGAGCCCTCAGCCCATTTGTTGGCGATTTAAAGAAAACTGCAGGAGAGTATACTACCGTTTCCGGTAAAACAATCGGTAACCCCACCGTTTTCGACATCATGGAGAATATGGGAATCAGTCATTGGCTTACAGCGATAGGCATAATAATTCTAGTGGCAATTATCTGGATATGGAAATGTGGATTCAAGTTACAGGGGATAATACCGAAGGGAGGAATCAGTCTGGAGAAAATAGTAAAGCGTAAATGGACCAAATGGAAGGCAGGCGTAGCCATAGCGGTGATCGTTGTAACCGGATTACTGGCACACGCTGCAGCCCAGGCGTGCTGCGGACAGGGCCACAACTATTCGATATGCGCTGCATGTGGACTGGTGAGATTAACCAACAACTACTTTTCCACCAACGGTAATCTTTTCGAGTGGTCTGGTTTGATGATGGTGGGCCTAGTTGCAGGCGCATTTATCTCAGCACAGTTTGCCGGAGAGTTTGCACTGAGGGTGCCGGAAGGTAAGATAATACTCCAAGTAGCTCTTGGAGGATTCCTGATGGGTCTGGGTGCAGTAATGGCTCTTGGTTGTACAGTAGGGCACATATTGTCCGGTGTTCCGACATTATCTCTGGGCAGCCTGCTGGGTTGGGTTTCGATAGCTGCAGGTATCTGGATTACAGCGTACATGTTATTTGTGAGAGAGTAGAATACCTTAGAGCCAGAAGAGTGGGTTTAGGAATATAATCTTGGTAGAAACACAATCTACCAAGATAGTTTCTTCTTAGCCATCGGTAGAAGAACAGTATCTCAATAAAATCGCAAAGTGGGCAGGAGTAATCTAACACGATCCTTGGATAACGCCGTCGATTCTCTGCATAAACTACAGGGTGTGGTGGGAATCCTGATTATAGATGATGAAGGTAACACGCTATCATCTACCTTAGCATCTAGCATAGACGCGTCTCTCTACGAATCCATGACTATTGCCTTATCTGGCTCCTCAAGGGAATTACTGAAGTATACCCTGCAGGGGGAACTGGAAAAAATATTAATAGAATCAGAAAAGGGGAAGATAATTATCTCCCGGTGTGATGACCTAAATCTGGTGGTTATATCTGAGGACCAGGTTAATCTCGGACTCCTCAACGTGGAGATCAGGAGGGCGGTCCGTAGAGTAAGAGGAAAAGAGGTTGAGATACCGGAGCTCGTCACCCCCAAGGAGATATCCCCAGCTAAAGCACCCGTAAAGGCTCCTCCGGTGAGACCACATGAGGAGGAGATACCTGCCCCCCCACTCCCAGAAATACCAGAGCTCGTCACCCTCAAGGAGGCACCCCCAGCTAAAGCACCCGTAAAGGCTCCTCCGGTGAGACCAAAGAGGGAGGAGATACCTATCCCTCCACTTCCCGAAATACCTGAGAAGATAGAAATTCCCGACAACCCGGTAGAAAGAGCCCGGTTAATGTTGGACATATATAATACGCTGTTAATGTCCATCTCAATTAGTGCCTCAAGGATTTCGGGGATAGCGCCAACCAGGGGATTATTTAAGAAATTCCTCCCCGGCGGGGATTTTCCATTACTGAGTGAAGTGGAGATCAAAAAGGACGTAACCCTGGATGTGGAAAAGCTGAGATCTAATATGGAGAAAATCCCTCCCGAAGAAAGAGGAGAATACCTGAAAGAAAATTTCAGCACCATTATGAATCGTATAGTGGATGGATATGTAGATGTGATGGGCTACAAACCCTTGAGGGGAATGATGAGGAAGGAAGTGAGGCGGGTGATGGAGGGGTATGGAAACGCAATGGAGGAATTAGGCATCAAGGAGACCATCCCTCAACAGCTTATCGACATAGCTTCTTAAACGATATACATAGACAGTTATGTTACGTTAGAGGGTCAGCTACAGGAAACCAAAAACATCTGACGCCTCCAGGATTCCGTCTATGATGAACTGTACGGAAATAGCTGAAAGCATTAAACCCATAATCCTTGTCGCACTCTTTGTTCCAGTATGCCCCATCACCTTATGAACCACCTCAGACCTGGATAGGATTATATAGGAGATCAGGAACACCAGGAGAATATTAGCTACCACCACAGCCTGCATGAAGATATCCTGCGCACTCTCAAATAAGACAATCCCCGTAGTTATCGCACCAGGTCCAGTCAGTAAAGGAATAGCCATAGGCGTTATGGCAAGATCATCCCTCTCCTCCGCCATCTCCCCGGGAGATGAAACCGTCCTACTCCTTCTGCCGAAAAGCATCTCTATGGAGATAATCAACAGGATGATTCCTCCAGCAATCCTGAATGAATACATGTTAATAGCTAGAAGCTGGAAGATTATATTCCCGGTTACCGTGACAACAACTAAAGAGACAGAAGCCACCAAAACAGCCGTATTTATCATCGACTTCCTGTCTCTCTCATCAAAACGCTCCGTCAACGACAGGAAAATAGGGACCAAACTGAAAGGCCCCACAATAATGAAGAGAGCAACAAAAGACCGTATCGCAAAAGTCAAATCCAAGGAATACATGGTTAATCGTAATTATAATGATAGATGAGATATATAATAACACAACATTAAAAAAAATGGAGAAAAACATAGTCTGCTTCGACCTCGAAGGACCCCTATCCCCCCAAGATAACGCCTATGACGTGATGGGTTTGTTTGACAGGGGACATGAAATCTTTGAGGTGATCAGCAGATACGATGACATCCTCACACTCGAAGGACGGGAAGGATATGAACCAGGCAACACACTCTCCCTGATAGTTCTATTCCTCATCCACCATGATATCAGCGAGAAAGACATAGGAAAGGTTTCTGATACCGCCAAAATAGTTTCCGGAACAAAATATATGATCTCACGATTAAAGAAATTAGGTTGGGACCCCCATATAATCTCAACCAGCTACGAACAACACGCCTACAACATCGGAAAGAAGATAGGAATCCCAGGAAACAGGATCTCCTGCACACCCATGCCCCTAAACAAGTTCAGGCAGGAGATGGGACGTGAGGATTCCCATATGATAGAGGAAATCGAAAAATATATTCTAGAGGAGTTACATCCCCCCAAAGACGACGAAAAAATCAGGGAAAGACTGGATAAATTCTACTACAAGGATATACTGAACACCGAGTTAGGGAAGGTCATCAGAGAAGTGCAGGTAGTCGGAGGAGAGAAAAAGGTGGATGCGATGAAGAAGATAGCTGAGGGTGCGGGAAAGGATCTGGGTGATATTGCGGTGGTGGGCGACAGCATCACCGACTACAAAATGCTTGGGGAGGTTAAATCCAAAGGAGGAATCTCCATTGTCTTCAACGGCAACAGGTATTCCCTGCCCTACGGGAACATCGCCCTGGCTTCGGTGGACATCAGATTCCTGCTTATCATAGCAGAAGCATATATGCGCTCCGGCAGAGAACACGTCTTCGAGGTGGTACGGGAATGGGAGGAAAGCGGAGATAAATTTGTGACTGAACCTGCGGGGATACCTAAGACCATGATACCAGATGATCTCAGAGACTTTCTGTTGGAGATGATGGAGGGACAGGATTTTGCTCCACCCAGATTCCACTGCATCAAGGAGATGAGTGAGGAAAAACAAGAAAAGGTGGTGGAAATCCATAGGAGGATGAGGGGCCTTGTGAGGGGTGAAGCCTCTAAATTAGGTTGACTGTTATAAGATGGCTTTCATAGATGATTTACTCGGGGAGCAGCCTAAAGCCCATTTCACGTTAATAGATCCTGAGGATCAGACGCCTGCTGAGGCAGGTCGTAGAGCCAAGTTGTGTGAGGATTATGGCACAGATGCCGTAATGATCGGAGGCTCAACTGTAAGTGATAGGAGTAAGGTGTTTGATACGGTAAAGGCAGTTAAGGAGAATGTTAGTATACCCACCATCCTGTTTCCGAATTCTGCGGAGGCGGTTTCTGAAAACGCAGACTACATCTTCTTCATGATGCTTCTGAATTCAAGGGACTATAGGTATCTGGTGGGTGAGCAGCTTAAGGGAGCTCCTCTGGTGGAGAAATGGGGTATTAAGCCGATTAGTATGGGCTATATCATAGTAAGCACAGGAAGTAAGGAGACGACCGTTGAGAGGATGGCGAAGTTGGATAAGATCAGGGGGGATGATGTTGAGAAAGCAGTTAATTACGCTATATTCGCAGAGAGATTTCTTGGTATGAGTTGTGTATACTTGGAGGCTGGCTCTGGCGCAGAAAAGGCTGTTTCAGCTGAGATGATAAGGGCTGTGAGGGATGCTGTGAGTATCCCGATTATTGTTGGCGGGGGCATAACATGCGGCCGTATCGCAAAAGAAAAGACAGATGCTGGGGCAGATGTGATAGTGAACGGCACAGCGGTTGAAAGCAACATTGAGGTTATAGAGGATATTATCAGGGAGATTAAGGGTTAGTGTATGTAGTGCCTAAATCTATGAGGCTAAGCAGAGCACACACACCCCTTTCGCCAACCTTTATTAAAGGCTGCTCGGAGTTAGCCGAGGACTAAGGTGTGTTTCGCCCCCAAGGCTCAAGCACACTAGATGAATCTAATCCAGTGGGGCTAAGCGAAGCGCACGCCCCACCTTTCGCCACCGCAAAATTGCTTTGCAATTTTGGGTCCGAAAATCGGCAAAGCCGATTTTCCGGAGCCTTTGAAAAAGGCTGATGTAGTGCCTAAATCCGGCAGGACACCCCATACCAGCTTCCCCAGTTCCCACGCCTCTACGACGAATTCCACACAGCCCCGGATACTGCGGCTGTCGATCTTAAAAACTACTCCTCCTCACATTCAAGGAGGTCGATTTCTTCTCCATTTACCTCTACCTTGACTGGTTTTGTCGAGGCAAGAAGCATCCTGCCGTCTTTTTCAGCCACTGCCTTGAGCTGGAATTCGATTCCTATTCGAGTTTTTCCGTAGACTATTTCTTCTCTTAGGGTTTTTGTTTCCGTTATGAAGTAATTCTCAGAAGACATCTTTGATTTTATTCACGATTTTCTCTTTTATTTTAAGATCCGATGTTAGGTTAAGTGCCGGTGGAATCAACCTGACTACCTTATTCTCAATGTCCACCTCGACTCTCCCATCCAGCAAGGGGACATCAAAGCAGGGAGTAATCCGTATACACACGTTTTGGAATGCATTCAGGGGATACATCGTCGAATAGAGGTATCCACATATTATTCCTGTCTCATAGGCGTCCTTTAATCCAAGATCTAGTTTCAGACAGAATTTCTTGATAGAAAATGTTTTTGTTGCGTTGTATATGAATCTCAGAATCGGCGTTATGTATTCAACTCTAAAAGGGAATCCCCCATCTACTTTCTTTTTTTCTTCCTTCTTCCTCTCCTCCCCCGCCATCCTCTTCCTAAGGATTCTTACTCTGAAAAAATAGACCTCCACCATCTTTTCTGTGAGGTTTATTCTTATCTTTGTTGCTTCTCTTGGAAGTGCTATGTTGATTTCCCCTCTTGTTTCTAATCCTTTTTTCTCGGCTAAAAGTTTTATCTTGATTGGTGTGAAAAGGATAACAGCAGGCGGGAGACTTATCACAACAAGTAAAAGAAGAAAGATGATGTAGCTAATCATCTCTAATTTTTTTCTAGTTCTTCTTTTTCTCTTTCTCCGCTTTTTTCATTTCTATTGCCTTATCCATCACCTTAGGCATTGCCTCCCCCATGGTCTCTATCGCTGAAGCAATCGTTCCCTTGGATTTAAGTGGCATTACTTCGACGGAGTCTTTTCTTATCACAATCAGGGCTGTAGGTGACACGCCGCCTCCTGCGCCTCCTCCGCCTCCTTCTCCAGAGCCCTTACTTTTTCCTTCCTTATCTTGGCCGGCTCCTGTACCTCCTCCCGCACCAAAGCCAAATCCTATGCTACATACGGGGATAACCGTTATCCCGTCAAAGGTCTGGGGTTTCCCTATTACGGTTTCAGTAGAAATCAGTTTCTCCAGCTCAGCAACCATCGTCTTAACCATATCTTCCACGATCATCGCAACCACCTCAAATTTTTTTATATTGTTAATATATCGTGAAGAATCTATAAAACGTGGGAAAGAAACATTCCCTACCCTCACCCCCCATAACATTCGAGGAACCCATGATCAGAGACGTGGTGCCATAAGCTTAAAGATTAATAGATGGATAACAAAAGGATTAAATAAAAAAAATGTTTAGATCAGATGACCCGCTTATCTGGAGATTAACACTATTCACGCTTTTTGTATTATGCCTTTGCACGTCGCTGATTTTTCAGACTAAATATAGCTCTTCAGATGATGAATTTTATTTCTACATGTATATGGGAAGCTACATAACCCTGTTCATAGGCATAGGTTTGTTCATCAGAGTATTTTCTTTGATAAGGAAAAAGAGGTGGGTTGAGGATATCCCAAGATCTAAGGTAAAGTCCATCGCCATGGGCTTGGTGGAGGTTTACGGAGTAGCGGAGAAGCATATAAACACGGTGGAGGCGCCGCATTCAAAAATCAGGTGTCTCTGCTATAAGGTCATTAAGAAGAGTGAGGGGAAGAAGCTGGGGGAGAGGAGACTGGGTGTGCCTTTTTATTTAAGGGATAGGACGGGCAGGGTCTTGGTGGATCCCTGGAGGGCAGATGTAAGGATACCCCGGAGGGAGGCGTTTCATTATTCTGAGTCAATAAACACGGGTCGCGGGCATATAGTTTATAGCTACTGGGAGTATCTTGTCGTTGTGGGCAAAGCCTACTATGTGCTGGGAACAGCAGACAAGAAACCCCATAGCAAGGCGTCAACGAAAGGATGCGAGAATATAATAATAAACAAGGGCGGGGCGGGAGCTCCGTTCATTATCTCAAGCAGAGAGGAAAGGGAGTTGGTTGATAGAATGACCGCCGACATATTCTGGGGGGTTGTTGGCGGCATATCCCTGATAGTGGCTTCCCTGATATATATGGCATGGTATACAAATATGCTTTAAATGATTTAGAATGATAACCGCAATCCAGACTATTGCAGCAATAGCATTTCTCCTTCTTCTGGGGGTGGCAGTACACAACATAATAACGGTATACAACAGCCTGATGAGGCTGAAAAATAATATAAGAAAATCCTGGTCGAATATTGATGTTTTGCTGAGGCAGAGAGGTGATGAAATACCTAACCTGGTCAAGGTGGCACAAGGATATATGAGATATGAACGTGATGTTCTGGTTAAGATAACAGAGGCTAGATCCGCATACATGAAGGCAAGGACGGTGGAGGGTAAGGTGAAAGCCACCAATATAGCTGAGAAAGCGTTGACGAATTTCTATGCTGTTGCTGAAAACTACCCCAGGTTGAAGGCAGATAAGCATTTCATCCGCCTGATGGAGAGGATAACGGAGCTGGAGAACCAGATAGCTGACCGCAGAGAATTATATAATGACTCAGTAACCATCTACAATACGAGGATAGAATCCATACCTGATCTGTTCATAGCCAGATTACTTGGCCTGAATAAGAGGTCTCTGTTCAGATTCAAGAAATTTACGAAGTAAATTTCTTGGTTAAATTGGAAATCTGAAAGATTTTAAAATTTGCCTTGCAAATTTTAAAGCCCCTGAATGCGAAGCATTCAATGGGTTTCTC
>CBFCYF010000004.1:0-40158 GCA_965602195.1 uncultured archaeon
CCCCCTATCATCCATAAGCCCCTCTTCCTCCTTGCCAAACCACATATCTCCTTTTCCGAAACCTTCCACCCCCCGCAAGATATCCTCCATCTCTTTCGAGTCTACCTCCATTCTCCTGACACCACCTTTCTCAATCAGTTTTTCTATATCAACTACACCTCCACCCACAGGTATCTCCCTTCTTCTGCCCTTTTTTTCAACTATAATGGATATCTCACCATTCCGCTTAACCATCTCCACAGTTGAACCATGCGGTATATCTATCTCCCCCTCCTCAAGAACTATCTCTGCTTTACCGTCTCTTTCCACAAATTCCATCTGAGCGATGATATGCTCTCCCTTACCAGGGGTAAGTTCCACCCTCTTTTTTACCAGATTCTTAATGGCGTCGTCATATTTTTCCTTGCTTATACTGCCCTTTTCATGGGCCTCCTTCAGTATATCCACTACAGACATCGCATCCTCTCTTTCTTTTTTCTCGGTTGTAGTTTTAGTAGTCGCCGGTTCTTTCTTTGCAGAGATATCCTTGAATACATCAGCCGTAGCACCCGTGATCTCCCTCCTCAGCTCTTCCTCATCTGGGACCCCCCCGATCTCTTCTGCCTCCTCCACCACATCATCCTCTAATTCCTCAACTGGATTTATCCCATCACTTACTTCCTCTTTCACAGTAGTCTCAAAGATATCATCAAACATACCCTTCACTGCTTTCTTTTTAACTTTATCCTCAGCCATTTTATCCAGTAGCATTAAATAATTAGAGTTTATATATATAGTCTTTATGGTATCGGCCTGTATTTTGTTATCTCCACGGACCATTCCAGCAGGAGGATTACACATAAAGCAAATAAGATATATTTTGTTACCTCTTCACTTATTTCTCTCACCTCCAATCCCGACCGGAAGGCATCCCTGAGGGCATCTTCATCATCGATAATGAAATACTTGCCGTTGGTTTTATTTGCCAGATATCTCAGGGTTCCATCATCCAGTTCCGGGAATCTGGTAGCTGTTGCATTCTTATCTAACAGGTGAGATGGTATCTCACTCACGTGTTCCTCCCTGCTTCCTATACCTATGGCATTTATCCTTATATCGCTGTAATTCAGGGAATTAAGTGCATCAGTAATATTAATGCCAACATTGTTTCTGCCATCTGTTATAAGGATTATGGTTTTGTTTCTCTTTTCCCTCTCTCGGATACCGTTCATCAGGCCGGAGGATAGGATTATGGCATCCCCGATAGCCGTTCCCGCAGGTGGCTCATTGGTGATATCCTCTATCCTCATCCTGAGCTTCTCCATGTCATCTGTAGGCTCACTTTTCATATAGGCTTTCCCCGAAAAGGCGACCAAGCCAACCCTAACGTTTCCTAATTTACTCAACCATTCTACAGTCTCCCTCTTTACGAACTCCAGTCTCGTTGGTTCATAATCCTCGGTCTGCATCGATTCCGAGATGTCGATAGCCAGAACGAAGTCGGTCTTGGACGTATAACCCTCTTTGGTCATGGTGATGTGAGATAATGCTGCCACTATCAATATCATAACCATTAATCTCAGGATTAAAGGTAACAGACCCCTAGGGATCAGGGGTTCCCCCATGACCTTCTCCAGGGTTTCATAGTTTCCAAACAACAGTATCCTCTTTCTCGCAAACCTCTTTGACAGAAAAAATATGATGATAACTATCCCGACCAACAAGACCATGAGATTCACATACTCTGTGGAGTATTCTATCTGGGGGATGTCCATTTTTCATAACCTAGTGGGATTCACCCAACTCCAGGTATTTGATGAGGGGTTCTACGAACGGCTCATCTGTATAAACCTTAACAAATCCCATACCTCCCTCCTGGAAGGAGAACTCAATTCTTTTCTCCTGCCTTCTTGTTGCTTTCTCAAATTCCACCTTTACTTTGTCGATATTCACCAAAAGTGCACTGTCAGTGAGCGGGTCCCTTAATTTCATCGTCCCCACCCCCTCCTCAAGGAAGGAGTCCCTGATATCCCTGACCATTATACCAACTACCCTGTCCAGCTTCCCACTCATCATCTTCAGGGCATTATCCCATCTATCATCTAAACCTATGTAATCTGAGATAATGAAGAGTATGGTCCTGCTTCCCAGACAATTTATCAGATACGTGAGGGCGTTCTCTAGGTTCGATCTGCCCCCGTAGTTGTCGGGATCAGCCAGGGCCCTCAGCAGTTTATAATACTGGGTGGGATCCCCCACTGGATCAGATGTGGCAACAAGATTATCATTAAAAATACTGAAACCAACATTATCCCCTGATTCTATGGCAGCATATGCTATGGCGCCGGCAACTATAGCAGAGTATTCGCTCTTCAGCCTTTCCTGTGTTCCAAACAACATGGAACTTGAAGTATCCAGGAGGATATAAACATCCAGATCCCTCTCCTCCTCATACTGTTTGACGTATAATTTATGTGCTCTGAGACTCGTCTTCCAATCTATCTTGGTGGCATCATCCTGCATGGGCACGTATTCCCTGAGGCTGGCGAATTCCACACCAGATCCCCTGAAGAGTAGCCTGTATTTAAGGATAAACCTAAAGACCTCAACCAGTTTTTTTACCTGAACATCTATCTCATTCGTCAGTTCCTCGATATATTCCTCTTTTCTCTGAGCCTCCAACAATGCGTAATCCTTTTTCTTCCGCAGCATCTTCAGATCACCGGGATATTTTTTATTATGGAATCAATAATCTTGTCGGTATCCACACCCCTTGCCTTCCCCTCATAATTCAAACCGATTCTGTGCCTAAATACCTCGTGAGCAGAGACCCTGATGTCTCCTGGGATCACAAATGTTCTTCCATTCATCAAGGCTGTGGCTCTTGCAGCCAGAGCGAGGTTTATGGATGCCCTGGGCGAGGCACCCCACTTTATAAACTCCCCATATCTGATGCCGTATTCATCTGGGATCCTGGTTGACTCCACAATATTCACAATATACTGCTTAACCTCTTCAGAGATCTGTATCCTCTTCACACATTTCTGCATCTCAAGTATATCCGGTAGTTTTAAAACCTTATCTATCTCGAATTCCTCAATGGCCTTCACCATGGTGTTCTGGTTTAATATCAGGAGTTCCTCATCCTCACTGGGATAGCCGACGAAGATTTTAAACAAAAAACGATCCACCTGAGCCAGTGCTAGGGGGTAGACACCGCTCTGCTCCAGAGGGTTCTGGGTTGCTAAAACGGCAAAGGGCTTTGGGAGGTCATAGGTTTCTTTTCCAATTGTTACCTGCCTCTCCTGCATAGCCTGCAGCATGGCAGACTGCACCTTAGGGGGGGCTCTGTTGATCTCATCCCCCAGTACGAAGTTGGCAAATATAGGTCCCTTGAGGGTATAGAAACCCCTATTCTTCTCATAAACAGTGGTCCCTGTGATGTCTGTTGGTAATAAATCCGGGGTGAATTGGATCCTCTGGAATGTTGCTTTCTCTATGGTCTCAGTAAGCAGTCTCACAAGGAGGGTTTTGGCAAGACCAGGAACACTCTCCAGGAGGATATTGCCACCGCAGATCAATCCCTTCAATACCGAATTAACTACCTCAGCCTGGCCCACTAAACCCTTACCTACCTCATACCGTACTCTCTTAAGCCGTTCATTATGTTCCCCTATCTCACCTGAAAGATCCATTTTATATTATACTAAATCACAGGAACACTCTTGATAATAGCATCTATGATTTCATCTGTCTTTACCCCTTTGGCTTTTCCCTCATAATTCAAAATGATTCTATGCCTCAGGATATCATGAGCCATTTCCCTCACATCCTCTGGAACCACAAATGTTCTTTCACTCATCAGGGCGTTGGCCTTAGAAGCCAATGAGAGATAGATGGAGGCCCTTGGGGAACCACCCCACTGGACATATCTCCCCTCCTCGATATCGTAGTTATCCGGATGCCTGGTGGCGTTAACGAGATGGAGGATATACCTCCCTATTTCATCGGACATATTTATCTCTCTTATTGTCTTCTGCATCTCTAGTATGGTGGGGAGATCTATCACCTTCTCTATACCGAATTCATCTACTCCCTTCACATCTATGTTCCTGTCTATTATCTGCATCTCCTCTTTTTTATCAGGGTAATCCACCAGAATCTTGAATATAAATCTATCTACCTGAGCCTCTGGCAGCGGATATACTCCCTTCTGCTCTAATGGATTCTGGGTGGCGAGCACAAAGAAGGGTTCAGGTAGATCAAAGGTCTTCCTGCCAATTGTTACCTGTTTCTCCTGCATAGCCTGCAGCATGGCAGACTGCACCTTGGGGGGGGTTCTATTGATCTCATCCCCAAGTACCAGGTTGGCAAATATGGGTCCCTTGACGGTATAGAAACCTTTTTTCTCCTCATAAACGCTGGCTCCTGTAATATCTGTTGGGAGCATATCCGGAGTGAACTGGATCCTCTGAAATCTTGATTTCTCTATGGTATGGGTGAATAGAACGATGAATGTGGTCTTAGCCAGACCCGGAACCCCCTCAAGGAGGGCATGACCGTTGCAGAGTACCGCCTTCAGGACAGAATTAACTACATTTTCCTGTCCAACCAGTCCCTTATGTACCTCCTCCTTTACACTACTCAGTACTTCACCATACTCATATATCCGATCTTGAAGTGTGTTCCTAGCAGTCATCATGTCTCTGTATCTTACCTGAGTGTAAGGATAAAGAAGAAAAAAAGGAAGAAAAAAAAAGAGGGATGGATATCATTCAGGGAGAGACCAGAAGACCTTTTTCTGACCAAAGCTGGACATTACTGTCTTCATCTTAACCAAACCAAGTGACTTCAGCTTGTAGCAGTGGCTGTTGGCAGTTGACCACGCCAGGTTTGCCTGCTTCGCCACCTGATAGGTAGTGAGGGCCTTCTCGTTGCTCTTTAGAGCTATTATTATAAGCCTGTCTATCGGAGACAGGCTCTCCTCCATTTCCATCATTATACCTGTATCTCTACCATCTCTATTGAGCGGTCACTATAACCGTCAATAAACCGTTCTTAACGTGTCCCTCATAGATGCCGTATGGAACCGATATTCCTATCATCTTGGCAAAGGAATTCCCTGGGCTCAGATAACCGTCGCTGGTATGGTTCCAGGAGTATTTACTGTAAGAGCACAGGTTGAATGGATAATCCACGTTCCACTTGGAAAATACCATCATACCACATGTCCTGTTTACCGCAACGCAGTAATGATCACCTGAAACATTGACATCGGCGTATCCCCATTCGTCATTTACCGCTAGAGCACCCGTACGACAGTCGTGTTCGTCTGGGTTGGCTGCCGGCCCATCAGTTAATCCCGCAGCACAGGCTTGGAAGTCCACCGAGCCAGTAAATGCTTTGGTATGGGCTGCGTCACCTATATATAATGTTGCTCCGCTGTTATTACATTCACCTGAAACTGCATCAGGCTCAACCATCCAGAAATACTCGTTGGTGTTGTTCCTGAACCTACCATACACATAACTGCTTGGATTAGGCGGCATATTACCACCCGGATCGGTCACATAAACAAGTGATCTGGTTTCATTGTACTCCACCCTGTTCACGAATCTGAAATCGGTGCTGGTTTCACCGCTGCTTAGCATCACAAAGTTCCCTGCATCTGCTGTGTCATTTGTTCCGCTGCCAAATGGTTTGGTTCCCGGGTAGGTGGAGTTAAACCACGCATAGCTGATGTTGTGTGAACCTATGTTCTCTATCTGCACGGCATAGAAGTTGCTTATAGTCTCATTACAGTTGTCGCTTATATTCCTTCCGCAGGTGGCGCCGGGATCCACCGTGTAAGAAAGCCTACTCGGCGAAATATCCACCATAGTCTTGCTGCTCACGGTAACGTCTATAGTCGCATTATCCGTGGCATTCACGGTGAGATTACCCCCCCATGCAGCAGCATTACCTGCAAACCCTAAACAGAGCATTAACAATACCCCAATCCACAATCTCCTTTCCATTTATATCACCCCTTCTTCTTTAATTTATTATTTTTTTATATATAGCACCGCTATGAAGCTTCTGCTGAATGAGCGATGACCGTTAAGGTTCCGTCGGTCACATTGCCGGCCGGGACCCCGTAGGGAATATACACCTTTACGTTAGCTACCATATGCCCTCCCGGAGTCAGTGGTGTTTCCCTCAGGTATTCATCGTGAGCCGTAGTCTCATGAGCGCCGGGAGCATCCTTGTTCCAGTGATAGAACATGGCTGTTACGTTAGTGGAGCAGTCATAGTACACGGCAACCGTATAGTTCGCATAGCCGCCATTTGGGCCTACATACAGGTCACGGTAACCCCACGTTGTATCACTTGTTGTCAGTAAATCATCCTCTCGACATTCCAGACCCGCCGTCCCAGTGAGCGTGTTATCACAGTTGGTCAGATCCACGGTGCCGAGTTCTGTTTGGTTGTGTGGGTTCTTCCCTATCCTGAAATTAGATGCATTACATACTCCGGTTGACGCATCCACCGACCAGAAGTATTCGTGGTTAGCCATTCTTAATCTGCCGTGGGCGTGACCTGCTGGAACAGTTAGATAGATGAGATCAGATTCATTGTACTCCACTCTGTTTACGAAGAAGTAATCGCTGCTTCCATCTCTTGCGACTACGATAAAGTTGCCTGCATCGTATTTGCTTGGGTCGCCGGTTCCGAACGGTATTTCATCCTCGTAGGTGGTGTTGAGCCATATTTGAGTGATGTTTGTGGAGCCGATGTTCTCGATCTGTATCATCTCCTGGCTGCCAGCATTGACGCCAGACGCCACCTCATTAAAGTACGTTGAGTTGGATTTGGTTCCTGGGGGGATATCCTCCCAGACTAACTGGGCGGGATTTATATCCACCATTGTCTTAACCCCGATATTCACCTTGATTGCAACAGTGTCACTTACATTAACTGCTGAGACAGAGAAAGCAGATAAGATGACAAATACACCAAGAGCAACTATTTTTGCGGTATGGAGATAAAATTTCATTTGATGTAACCCCTCATTTTTTTTTGTGATATCCCCCTATATCGCCATATAACATATGTCAACATAGTTCCATGGGCTTATATTATTACCCCACCTACTATAAATACTTTTCGGTTTTTCAGGCTTTGCACTTTTTTAGCTTTCTGCACTTAAAATCAGCATTTTGCACCTTTATTCCTAAGTATGCATCTTTTTTAGACGGAGTTGCACCTAAATTATAGGCAGATATGCAGGGGGGGTATAGATTGTAGTGCCTAAATAGATTAATGTATTTATCTAAGTGTAGGATGGCTTTGCTCTAAAAGTAGGTTTTTGAGGGGATCTGGGATGCAAGAGCTGTATCTTAAGGGTAGATCAGGGGATGTGTCCGGCCAAATTCCTCCAATCAACTGCCTTGATTGTACTGTAGAAATCACGGGAAACAGAACAACTATTTCTTTACGAACCTATCCAGTGTGAGCGTCTTGGCAGTTAACCTCCACAATACCTTCCTTCTGCCGAAACCAGCATCTATTGTTTTCTCCCTCAGAATTCCCATAGACTTCAGCTTATAGCAGTGGATATTCGTGGTTGACCACGCTATCTTTCCCTCCTTCGCTATCTTATATGTTGAAAGAGGCTCTTCGCTCTTTTCCAGAAGCTTTATGATCATCCTGTCAATATCATCCATATGCCCCTGTTCATCAGCCATTTTTCTATTAATTAAAAAGGGGGAGGCTGCCAAAACTAACATTTAAGTTGGGAGATTGTGGATTGGGGTACCAACTTTATAGGTTATTCTTATTCTGGCAGCCTCCATTATGAGTCTTTATTCCGCATTCACTATGGCAACTATCTGTCCTGCTCCCTGGGCTCCTT
Source organism: uncultured archaeon (assembly GCA_965602195.1). GTDB lineage: Archaea > Altiarchaeota > Altiarchaeia > IMC4 > QMZM01 > CBFCYF01. Next base: position 7,874 of record CBFCYF010000004.1, read on the forward strand.
CATAGATTCCGAACGGTATGAATACCTGTAGATCCATCCAGAAGGAATCTCCAGGAACCAAGGGACCATCTGAGGTATCCCACGCATAGGCTGTATTGGTGCACGCATCGAAGGGTCGATCCGCGTTCCACTTGGAGAAGAACAACTTAGTACAATCGTCTGTGACTGCGGCGCAGTATCCGGTGAGTGGTCCAGTGTCAATATCCGTATAGCCCCAGCTGTGATCGTCTGGATGCGTTGTGAATGAATATTCATAGATATCGGTGGTCTTATTGAAGTTCACTGTGCCTGTACTCGTTTTGGAATGAGACTTGTTACCGATGTAAAGCGTCGTCCCGGTACTGTTGCAACCTGCAACCGCATCCATCATCCAGAAGTATTCATTACTGGCGTTATGGAATCTACCGTAGGTGTATTGGCTATTGTCTGGTGGCATAGTGCCGTCGCGATCGGTGAGATAAACCAGTGTATGGGTCGCATTGTACTCCGCTCTGTTAATGAAATAGAATGCACTTCCCCCCTCCTTTTTCAAAACCACATAGTTTCCTGCGTTGGTGGTGCTGTTGGTTCCGCTGCCAAACGGGTTACTGGTTGGATAGGTTGCATTAAACCATACGTGTGTGATATTCATGGAACCGATATTCTCTATCTGTATGGCTCGAAAATTGCTAGCCTCAGTGTCGTTGTCGCCAACATCCCCCGGCTCTAATCCAATCCATGAAAAACTGGATGGGGTGATATCCACCTCTATCTTCTGGCTTAATGTGACCCCGATATCTGCAGATTCGGAGTCATTTACGGTAAGATTACCGCCAAAGGCACTTGCCGTTTCAATGAATAAAAAACAAAAAAATAATAGACCCCCAAATACTCTCAATTTCCTCATCATTTTAATATCACCCCGTTAAATAATTTTATATTAATATGGTTTTGTTGCATTTACATAGTTATATATCGACATATTTCTATATCTTTATACGAAAAAGAGATATAAATACTTACCGCTTTTGGGATGATGAAAAAAGAAAAAATAATATTATCGGTTGTATTGTTTTGTATGGCTTCGACTACGGTAGCTGCCATGTCAGTGGGCTCGGCCCCCGGAGTTTACGATCTTGGCACGGTAAAAGCGGGCACTAAGCTCGCCTTTAAATATTACCTGATGACGAATTCAAGAAGTGATATTCTGGTGAGTCTCGGATATGCATACCCCCACAGAACCATCTACTCCAAGAATCATAGCGGAAGCTACACCTTCATTCCATCAGAGGCATCTGAAGAGAGTGTCGAATCCTGGGTGAGTTTCCCGAGAAATCCCCTACTGGTTTCACCAGCCTATTCAAAGATAGTCCATCTCGAAAGAGGAGGAGTGATAAAGGCGAATGCTGAGATGGATGTAATAATGGATATACCCGACGACGCCGAGCCAGGATATCATACCGGTTCCATCTCCCTATCACCTCGCCTTCCAAGTGGAGTTAGGGGAACTGGAATTACAACAATTGCAGTTACCAGACCTATTTTTGTATTCAGGGTTGATGGTGATGTGATAAGGAGGGGGGAGATCCAGAGCATATTGGCGGATAGGGAGGGTAATCAAAAGGCAAGAATCACTACATTATTCAAAAATACAGGCACTGTGTCCATGTCAGTCACATTAACCAGCCTTAAATTGTATGACAATGTGGGAAATTTCGTGGTGGAATTGGACGGAGGACAAAAAACCGTAAAACCCGGGGAGATAACAGATATACCAGTATACTGGACGGGAAAGGATATGAGACCAGGCACCTACAGGGCGGAGGTGAGGGTAACATTCATAGACGGGTTCTCAACATTTGAAGACACCATCATCATACCTGAGAAAATTACCATCATAAAGAAGATTCCAAAGAAGAAAGAAGGGTTATTGGAGGGATTGGATGCCTGCGGCAATGTACAGATGATCATTTCGATACTGGTGATAATCATCCTAGTACTCTACCTGATATTCCCCGCAGACAGCAGATACAGGAACATTATTCTGATGACAGTGGCGGCTTTAATAGTCATCTCGACACTCTACTTTGTCCTCACGTGCCTTGGAGGCCTTAGCTGGTTATCTATCTTGCTGATACTTATAATAGCCGCTCTAATAATTTATCTGTTAAAATGAAATCCATAAAATTTAACGTCACGACAGCAATAATCCTGACGACAATAATAGTCCTGGTGGGTGGATTTAGTATAGCGTTCATGATCATCTCCGATCATGTTCCCAAGCCTAAGACATTTGTGACTGAGCAGATCGTGACAAGAGACGATAACATGTTCTTTAAGAGGATCATAGTGAGATACCCCACAAGGGGGAACGTAACCTCATTCACTACATCAGAGAAGAAAATCTCAGTCGGCATAGCTCCCGAGAGAGATGAACTTAACTTCGGGAGGGTTCCTGAGGGAGTGACCATCAGGAAGTTTATAAATATACAAAACAACGAGGATTGCACGGTAAAGACATTTATAAGGGTCTATGGGGATATCAAACCATTAATAAAAATAAGGGATGAGGAGATTATACTAGAGAAAAATGGACAGAGAGAGGTGCAGATAGCATTTAATGCTACCGGTATTGGAGCTTATACCGGAGAGATCGATGTCATAGTGAAGAAACCAAGATATGATATGCTAAAATACCTCCTTCCCTTGACGGGGTGTTAAGATGCTGATGATAAAAACCGAGAGAGTAATCATCTTATTCATTCTAATCACTATGTGGCAGGCGTCCGGGGTTTTCCTCATCTCAGTTAATGTTAAGGAAAAGATAGACTGGAATATAGCCTACGAAAGAGCAAATACAATAGTAAATAACACACCCCAGGAGTTTCTGTTGGTTTGGGAGAACACTGGTTCTGTTGCGTGCAGGGTGAGGACAAGAACTGACATCTATCAAAGAGAAAACGGGCATTATCCGGTATATGTCGCCTGGAGTAATGAGGTCCCAGTAGAATCAGGTACACAGGCCACATTCACATCGTACTGGTACCCTAAGGAATCCGGAAACTACACCGCAAAGACATCTGTCTATTACTGCAATTTCCTGGAGAAGGGGCCTGAGGTGAACTTTACCGTTGTAAAAAAGAAAATCAAGGATAAAACAGAGATGAAAGAACCCCTGGAGATTCACATATCTAATACAGAGAATTATGTTGAATTCAGGATGAAGGCGGAGAGAGACCTGAAGGACGTTGTTATAATAGCTGATAGATACCCGCTGGGATGGATATTTGAGTCTGGGAAGATATCAGCTATCGAGGGGGGGCAGGAAAAGATAATAAAAGTTAATTATATCCCGAGTATCTGGAGAGGTGAGGATATAGTATTTGAGATAGTAACCATGGATGGAGGAGAGCATATGGTGAGGAATGTAGCGTTGGAAAGAGAAGGGAGATCACTCAGCACGGAACAATTAATTATGATATTATTATCTCTGGTAATTATAATCCAGATCGTGGCAATAATTACTATGAGAAGAAAAAAGAGCAGAGGAGGGGAATAGAAAGTGGCTATAGATAGGGTTCCTACAGGAATACCTGGGTTGGATGAATTGATAGATGGAGGGTTTCCAAGAGAATCCACGACCCTGGTGAGTGGAGTACCGGGGAGTGCTAAAAGCATATTCGCGATGCAGTACATACTCAACGGAGCCTTGAATCATGGGGATAAAGGCATCTATATTACGGTAGAACAAACATTTAATCAGCTGGTAAGGCAATCCCTCGAATTTGGTTTCGACATTGAAAAGATGCAAGACGCAGGTCAGATAGCTATAATATGCCTGGAGGTGAAACCTGAGGTGGGGGAGGACTTCCTGGAGATGATAATATCCAAGAAATTCCTGGAGAGGGTTACTCAGTTTGGTGCGAAGAGGGTGGCCATCGACCCCCTGAATCTGGTGCTGCAGTTCAGTGCCGATTATGGGGGGAACAGGAGAGGAATCCAGAGGTTAGTTAATACATATAAAAAAATGGGATGCACCACATTGTTTACCTATGAACGAAGTAAACAGGATGTGAACTATGAGTTCGGGGCACAGGACTTCATCGTGGATGCCATCATACATCTACAGCTTGTAAAGGCATCCGCAGCATTTGGCGGAGACAGTACCTTCTTTGAGAGGAGGTTGAGTATACTTAAAATGAGGGAAACAAATCACGGTCAGAGCCTCTACAGATTCACCATAGAAGGCGATGGGATCCATGTATATCGTGATATTATGCTCAGGTCTCGGAATAGGTGATTAAAAATCAGATACTCCGGCCTGGGGGCAGAAGTACGCGAGAGAGAGCTATGCTCTCGCTGCGTGCAGATTCAGCTTTGCTGAATCTCGCATGAGTTGCAAGTCGGTAAGAGATTAAGCATTCATGTGGCAGACACGCCCGTGTCTGATACGTATCCGAGATGGATGTCTCAGCCACATCCGTGGCCTGAAGGACACAGTACAAGTGAGCTTCGCTTGCAATTGCAAAGCAATTTACTGTATTCTGTCGACTCTGAATTCACCTTAACCACAACAACCAAAAAAAAACAGCAGTGGAGCTGGATTCTCCGCGATTCTATTTGGGAAAGAAGCCTATTTTGATGGATTAAAGAACCAAAATGGAACGGAAGTAGATTGCGAAGGACCGTATTCGCCGTGCCCACATGCATATATACCTGTAAAATAAAAATATAATTATGAAAGCTAAAAACATGTCGATATATAACTATATCCTTATAATAATTAAATGATGACAAGATGACGAACATCATCGGTGTTGTATCTGGTAAGGGTGGTGTTGGAAAGACAACATTCTCCATAAATCTGGCCGTTGCCCTCAACGAATTAGGACGTGATTGCATACTAGTAGATGCTGATGTCAGCAACCCCAATGTCACTCTCCACCTGGGAATACCGAGTGTTCAATTAACCCTCCAGGATGTTCTGAATGGCGAGGTGAAGATACAGCACAGCATCTTTTTACACCCATGCGGTTTAAAGATCATACCCTCATCTATTTCTATGCCGAAGGATAATATGAGTTTGTTTGGCTTGAAGGAAATTCTGACAGATCTCAACGAGTGGGTGATAATCGACTCCCCCCCCGGTCTGGATGAGAATATTAATGTAATCCTGGATGCCGCAGATTCCATAATAGTGGTTACAAATCCCGAGATGGCGGCAGTTACGGATGCCATAAAAACCATCAAACTAGCTAAGGACATGCACAAAAACAATATTTCTGTGGTGATTAACAGGGTGAGGAATGATAGTTATGAGTTAACATCGGATGAGATAGAGCTGGTCTGCGAAACCCCGATTATTTCAACCATATCCGAGGACGAGAATGTGAGAAAGGCGGGCTTCGAAACCATGCCGGTGATCCACAGGAGTCCATACGCACACGCCACGATAGACTTCAAATATCTTGCGGCAAGGTTATTGAGGATGGAGTATGAACCACCAGGTTTATTGTTTCTGAGAAGGCTCATATCCAGATAAAAATCCATAAAGAGACAGAAGATGAGAATCATCGCAAGTAAAAAGATGATGGTAGTGTCACTAGTTCTATTCCTTCTCAGCATCAGTGGGGTATCAGCCCAGCTGTCCATAACAGACATACAGATAAACCCGGATATTATATGGATTCACAATGGCCTTAGGGATATAACAATATCTGCTGGATGCAGATTCAATGGATCTGATGTAACCTCATCTGCAGATGAGTTTAAAGCCGTCCTATATAAACCAAGCAAGGCTCAACTGGCAACATATAACCTTCCGGTAACTGCCAGACCATCACTCCCGGAGACTGGTACCTACAGGGTTGATATAACCTGTAGATATACACATAATGGAACCCCCTATGAGGCAAAGGAGACAGTAACTGATGCGGATGCGTTTAAAGTCCATAAACTGGAACTTGAAATAGTGGATGATGAAAGCCAAATTGATGCGTATCTTGGGGATACACTAACATTAAAGGTTAGATTCAAGCTCGATGGTGTTCTGGTTGCTCCCTATCCGGATACGTTCAGGGTGTATCTGAGGGGCGGGGATGATTGGGAGCTGATGGATCAGATCAGCAATCCTGTGTTGGTTGATAATTATCAGGAAATAAGCATTAACATCCCACTCTACGATGATGAGATAACAACAGGGCAGCATGATCTAAAAATTAAGGCAGAATACAGTGCAGATAGCAGCCTCTCATCAATAACAGAGTCGAAGAATAAACTCATATGGATTAATGAACCACTGAAGGCGTTTATAAAAGATAATAAAGTGGTATGCTCTGCAGGCATTCTCTGTGAGAAAAACCTTACCGTGGATATGATATTCCACGCCGGGTCAATAGAGGACTTCGATCTGGAGAATGTAGAAGCAGTTGTCATAGATGATGATGCATACGGGGAGAGGATAACTGTAGAAGATATAAGATGCAGGGATGAAACAGAAACATGCAGTGTATCCATAAATCTACCCTCTTATCTCAGTCCCGGCTCCTATGAATTGTTCCTCACATTCGGTTATCCGGATGTAGACGACGATAGATACAGCACCCAGGATTCCATACCGGTTGATGTTGTTTTAACGTTATCTGGGACGATAAAGGATGCAGCCAGAAACATAATCAGCACGATAATAACAACGGAAAATGTGGAAACAGGAAAGGCCCGCTCTACAACGACGAATAAGGAAGGAGTATATAACATAGACCTCCTACCGGGGATATATAACATAGCATTTAAATTCGCAGGCGGGACCATAACAAAAATCTATAACGTATCTGTCTCGGATTTTGATCTGATAGCAATTCCAGGGAATATGATAAGATATGATCAAAACCATCTCAACTCCGGAGAACCAGGCGGGGTAAAGAAAATTAAAATAATCGTCATCGAATTCGCCCTGCCTTCAACAAACGCGTGGGTCTATGTGCCATATGACAGTACCCGGGTGATGGGAGACGAAAAAGATATAAGGGTTTACAAATGCGAGAACTGGAATTTTATGAAAAGTGCCTGTACTGGAGAATGGGAGATTATAGAAAGTCAAGTCCATAACATAAGAGATTCCGTGGAGTTCAACACCGATTCCTCAGCGGCTTTTCTGGTGGGGGAAAACAAACGACTATCCTTCAGTGTCATAAATCTCGAAAATGACGATGTCGATATGGGTGATCCAGTAGTTATCGAGGGAAAGATTCTGGATGACGATGCAAAACCGGTAGATAAGGCAACCATTCTAGTGTCATTCCCTGACTTTAATATCTCCATGAGAACAGTGACATCAGAGATGGGGATGTTCACAGCTAAAATCAACGCCCCCCATGCAACGGGAACTCTCACCCTACTCATACAGGCATCTAAAGGCATCTTTAGTCCTATAAATACCACCAAAATGGTGCACGTAAGCAGGAGTAGGAGCTTGGGGTTGGTGGGGATACCGGATATAGTTGACATAGAGCTTGATAAAACCACACAAATCAACTTTACATTAATTAACTCAGGTCAAACCAACTTCACAGAACCGATATACATCCATGTAAACGGAATGCCCTCTGAGTGGTATGAACTGTCTCCCGCCAAGATCAACACATTAGCCGAGGGAGAGCAGAAATTCATAGGCCTGAAGATAAGAATAACGCCTGAAATCTGTGGAGGGAAATGTAAGACATATACCTTAGTTAGTATCGAAGCCAAGTCCAAAGACTATTCTAAGGCCATTAGTTTCTCTCTGAAATTGGTGTCCCTGCCCAAAGATGAAAATCAGACAGGAAAGGAAGAACAAGAGGAAAGTAAAGAAACATCGGATGGCGGGGGATTGATAATACCCTCAGATCTAGATCTAAGTGGTTTAGTGATCTCCATGCCCTCCCTCGGCGATCCCTATCTGTCGTTAACTCTAATTGTTATCCTACTGGTCCTAGTAGTACATAAAAAGAAAAAGGAGAGTGGTGGTGGGAGGAAGGGTTTAGGTGGGAGACCCCATAAGAGTAAATTGAGGGCGAAGGTAGTTTCATCTCTGAGTAAAGTCAGAGATCAGATCTAACCGAACAAGCTAGCTAATCCGGCGGCGGCACCCTCTTCAATATCTTCCTCGCTCTTTTCGTCTTTAATCTCTTCCTTTTTTTCAACCACTGGGCTCTCATCCTGCTCTTTGACTTGGACAGACCCCATCAGGGATTTGATATCCTCATCTACTGCTCCAGGAATTCTTAAGGCCAGTGAAAGCATCTGTCTGTTAGCCTTCAACAGTGAGAGCTTTATGGTTTCCGCATTAATCACGCCCGCGTTCAGTGCCAGATTAAGGGAGTCACTGAATGCTTTTTGAAGTGATGGACTTATGGTTTCCGCATTAATCACGCCCGCGTTCAGTGCCAGATTAAATGCATTTTGATGGGCAGAGGTTATATTCAATAAAACCGTCTCCTCATCAACATCAAGAACAGATCTCCTATATACAAGGCCATCTTCATAAACCGCGCTTAGATCAACTCCTATCTCCATGGGTTCAACGCCCAACCTGGACAGAACATTTGCGGTCATCCTATCAATTACCTCGCCTTTTTTGACAACCACCGAATCCTTAGTTACCACAATTTTTCCGCCCTCTATCTTGGCCTTCACCCCGGTATTCTGCAGGTCACTGATAATAGGCCCTGGAGCCAGTGAGGTTTCTCCTGCGGGGACAATGATATCCCTTGGTGCTATATCGCCTTCCTTGGCATATGCTGAGACCCTGTTTTCCTTCAATATTCTATTCAGTTTAACCGGGCTTAGGTTAGTAAAGACCAGCCCTGCAGAACCCTGAATGTATCCCCCCAAATCCTTTACACCTGCTTTATCCAGGGCTCTTGCCATCAAAGTGTTCTTGCTGATTCTCACCTCTGCCTTTCCTGCAAGATTTTTTCTCATGATCTGAAACTGTTTGGATGGAATACCCTCTATGTTAATCAAGGCTATTGCTTTGGATTGAGCCATCTTCTCGGCTAGTTCATCCACCTCATTAAACTTCCTCGGAGCTACCATTTTCTCATCTCTTCTAACTAAGTTTTATAGCCTCTCCCATTGTGGTTTTACAATACACAGAGGATATCTTACTCGCCGGTATCTGCCTCTCAAGCCCATTCAGAACGGCTGTGATATTCTCTGCGAGGTCTTCATCCGGCAGATCCTCGGTTCCTATTGGAACATGGATTGTGGGATTCTTTTTGGATCTTATCCTCACAGTGTTCTTTAGATTCCCGATTATTGGTTTAAGGTCAACACTTGGGGGGACCGGTTGAGGCATCTTTCCCAGTGGCCCGAGAACGATACCCCAGTTTTTACCTACCAGAGGCATCAGGTCAGGCTGGGAGATGAACCAATAGCATTCCCTGCAGAATTTCCTCATCTTCCTTCTGCTTTTAGCGTATTCCTCTATCTCAGCTTTATTTAGAACATAATCAGAGAGTTTCTTCCCCCTCAGATTCATATCTCCATCAGCGAATATTCCAACATTAACGTCCTTACCCCTGCCCTTTGGTAACTGGACCTTGAGGTCGAGTTTATATTCAGAACTCTGTATATTAATATCCTCAAAATTAACACATAACTCTACGCTCTGCTTAAACTTCCTCGTGATTCCTGCCTTTTTTGCTTCCTTTACCCTGTCTATTATCTCTTTTTTATCCATCTCATTCCCCCTACCCCCCAAATATAAAAATAGTGTAAGATCCATGGGGGGTAGTAATCGGAACTACCGCTATTGTGATTCTTTATTTAAATACTGATCAAATTTTCCCTCATCTACCGCTCTTGTTGTCTCCTTGGCGTTCTTTCCCTCAATCGTTACGCCCATAGACTGACAAACACCAAGTATCTCCTTCACGGCACTGTTATCATCATTAGCGAGTAGCGAGTCCCTTTTTATCTTCATTAATTTCATTACCTGGCCCATATCCAGATTCCCAATCGTCTCCCCTGCAGTACTTCCTTTTTCAACCCCCAGCTCCTTTTTTATCAAAGCAGAAACAGGCGGGGAGCCCACCTTTATCTCATACTCTTTTGTTTGCGGATCTATAATCAATTTTACCGGGATCTTCATCCCCTTCATATCTGATGTTTTTTCATTGATTTTACTCACGACAGCATTAATGTCAAGGCCCATGGGGCCTATGGCTGGACCTAATGGTGGGCCAGGATTAGCATTTCCCCCCTCAACTAACACATCTATGGTCTCTTTGGTCATCTTTCCTCTCGATTCTCTTTTCTCAGTATCTTCAGGTCCATCCCCTTCACTATCACCGGTATGGGGACTGCAGCCTCTATCAATTCTACCGTTATCTCATCCTTATCTACATCGATCCTAGCAACCCGTGCCTTCTCTTTCTTGAAGGGTCCGACCACCAACTCCACCAGATCACCTTTCCTGATCTCCTTTACGACGGGGGTTGGAACAAGAGTCTTTTCCAGGTCCTCTATGGAGATAGTACCTGCAGAATTCACATTTCCTTTCTCCTTAAGTAGTAAGCCCTTAGTCTTTGGAGCGGCACTGGTGATATCTCTCACAATCCCAGGGTTATCGGCCTCCACCAGGACATAACCCTTTAAACCGGTACTATAGAGGATGGTATAGATATCCTTCTCCTCTCCATCCCCCTCTCTTCTATTCTTTACCTCCTGATACAGGAGCCTTCCCACTACCAGTTCTTGTCTTGCAGTTACTCTCACCGCATAGATCTTAGGTTTATTTTCATCCATCCTATGTAAGCACCTTAGATAATATTAAGATTACGAAGCCTATCAAACCCACCAGCACCATCCCCAGACCAGTTATCTTTGCTGTCTCACTGAACTCTGATCTCTTTGGTTTCCTGGTTAACCGGAATATCCTTCTCGTCTCCCGGTATGCTTTAACTATCCAACCTCTTGGATCCATCTTACATTTTCAAATGAAAAATCGACTTCATCGATTTACGAAGTCCAACTGGATACTGGAACTCTAACTATAAAAAACCGAGTTGCACCTAACAACCCTTAAGAAACGTGCAAATACCTTATGCGCTAGTTTTCCATATACAATTGATTACGTCCTTAAACCTCTCTCAGCCCTATATCCAGGTGTGCTTCAGCTTTGGTTGCTTCAATTCTCTCTTCCAGTTCCTTTTCAAATGTGGGAACCTTAACTCCAGACAGGATTAAAAGTACCTTAATCACGTTCCTATCTAGGGTTTCATCTATCTGGGCACCCCAGATCAGCTCGGCTCCTGGATCTATATTCTCCGAGACTATTTTTACTATATCTTCTGTCTCCTCTAGGGTCATATCCTTGCTTCCGATGATATTGATAAGTGCACCTGTGGCACTGCTCACATCAGTGTCAAGCAGTGGGGATCTCAACGCCTTCTCCACAGCCTCCCTTGCTCTTTCATCCATGGTCGTATCCCTGCTTGAGGCACCAACACCAATCATTGCAGTACCTCCATCCTTCATCACAGCCTTGATGTCTGCGAAGTCCAGATTTACAAGACCTGCTTTAGTAACCATCTCCGTAATGCCTTTAACTGCGTTGGCGAGTAGTTCATCAGCAACTTTAAAGGAGTCGTTTAGTGGTAGATTCGGTGCAATCTCCAATAGTCTATCATTTGGTATCACGATCACAGTATCGCTGTATTTCCTTAATTTCTTCAATCCCGAGAGGGCGTTTTCAGCTCTTCTTTTTCCTTCAACTGTAAATGGCAAGGTGACTACTCCAATAGTCAGCGCCCCTAGGTCCTTAGCTGCCTCTCCTATTACAGGTGCAGAACCGGTACCCGTTCCTCCACCTAAGCCACATGTTATGAATATCATATCCGATCCGGTAAGAACCTCAGAGATTCTTCTTATATCAGCATCAGCACATTGCTCCCCTACATCGGGGTCGTTACCTGCGCCTATTCCTCCTGAAATGGCGGCTCCAATCAAGACCTTGGTCATGGCTGCGGTGTGTAACAAATCCAGCGCGTCTGTATTCACGGCAATTACGTCACCACCATCCATTCCCATATCCATCAACCTACTAATTGTGTTGCCTCCAGCGCCTCCAGTACCAATAACCTTAATAGAGGTTTTAATTCCCTCCACGATTCTCCTCAATTCTTCATCTGTGTCTACACCAACAATCTCCTCCTTCCTAGAAGTGACTTTTTCCATTTCCTCCTTTTTTTTGGCAATAGCATCTTGAACGATTGCTTCCATCTAAACCACCTTCAGTCTTAGAATACAGCCTCAAGCAATGTATTTAAACATAGGCTATACAATAAATATTATTGGTAGAGATTCTTTAAAAAGAAGAAATGGAACATTAACACTCCTTCTCAGCGTACTCAATAATCCTTCCTAGGGTCTCATTCACTCTTTTTTGAATGAACTCTATCTGATCATCCCTCCTTTGAGGCTTGAATAGATGCCTGTACCTGCCTTGGACCTTTAGATATTCTTCAACAGGCTTTAACCCATCTATCGTTTTCGGCCTGTTTATCTTATGCTTGCCGTCGATGATTTCATATAATGGAAACACACCACTCTGAACGGCGAGTTTTGCAAGCTCAACGCTCTTTGATACGTCAGAGCGCCATCCTGTGGGACACGTAGCGAACAGGTTAACAAATGTGGGGCCCTCGGTTTCTATGGCAGTCTTTATCTTTCTGTAGGCATCTGTGGGATAACCTATGGAGGCTGAAGCACAGTATGGGGAACCATGGGCGGCAAGTATGTGCACAACATCCTTCTTCCACTCACCTTTGCCTATACTTGCCTTTCCTGAAGGTGATGTGGTGGTAGAGGCACCATAGGGGGTGGATCCAGACCTCTGTACTCCAGTGTTCATGTAGGCCTCATTATCATAGCAGACGTATACAAAGTTCTCGCCCCTCTCAAATGCTCCAGATAAATGCCCGAAACCAATATCATATGTTGCCCCATCTCCTCCGAAGGCAACCACGTTAATGTCTTTATCCCTGCCCTGAACCTTTAGAGCGGCGACTATTCCAGAGGCTATAGATGATGCATTCTCAAATGCCCCGTGAATCCAGGGTAGCTTCCAGGCGGTTTCGGGATATGGTGTACTTACCACTTCTATACAACCCGTTGGTTCCACTAAAATGGAATTTCTTCCTGCGGCTTTGGTTATCAAACGCACCGCTATGGCTGCTCCGCATCCGGCACATGCCCTGTGCCCGCAGCTAAAGTATTCCTCCTCAGGTAGCCCAACTATTGCCATTTTAAAACATCCACTCCATTTCCTTTCCTTTATTGTCTTTGATCATATCATAGACCTTTTCAACATGATCTGGCTTTACATCCCTTCCCCCTATCCCCACCACAAAGCTTCTGATATCTGGTCTCTCTTTTTGATCATAGAGCAGTGATCTTATCTCATCATATACCGGGCAGGTTGTTCCGGGAGACAGGGCTTTTTCCATAACAGCTATCTTCTCCACCCCCTCAAGGGCCTTCCTGATATGCTCTCCTGGGAATGGCCTGTATAGTATCAACTTTAACAGACCCACCTTCTCCCCCCTATCCCTCAATGAATCTACGACATCCTTTATTGTTCCACAGACAGAGCCCATCGCAATAAGTACTATCTCTGCGTCCTCCAGTCTGTATTTCTCTACGGGCTCGTAAATCTCTGGTCTTGAATTCTTAATTTCTGCTGGAAATCTCTCGCTGAATTCATTAAATACCTCCTCTATCACCTTTATAGAGTCCTCCATTGCCTTTACCTGCGTGTATCTCAGCTCCATGTAGTGGCTCGGGAATCCTATGGCCCCATGAGTTAATGGCTGATCTGGGTCAAGGATTGCATGATACGGCTTATATGGGGGGAGAAAATCATCCACATCTCTTTGCGGGGGAATAGTTATCGGCTCATAGACATGGGTCAGTGTAAATCCATCAAGGCACACCATGGAGGGTGTGAGCACCCTACTATCCTCAGATATCTTGAACTGCATGAGCGTTAAATCATATGCTTCCTGGCCTGTTTCAGCGTAGAACTGCAACCAGCCGACATCTCTGGCTGAGATGCTGTCCTGGTGATCGTTCCATATACTTATCGGGGCAGACATCGCTCTGTTGGCTACTGTCATACCGACGGGGAGCCGCATTCCAGATACAATAAAAAGTATTTCGTTCATAAGGGCAAGACCCTGTGCTGCTGTAGCCGTGTAGGTTCTCACTCCGGTGGCGGATGCACCAAGGCACGCAGATATGGCTCCAAACTCGGATTCCACCCGGATATACTCGGAATCCAACTCCCCCTCGGCCACATACTCCGATATCTTCTCCACTATATGTGTCTGTGGAGTTATGGGGTATGCTGCCACCACTCCCGGCTTCACTGCCTTCACCGCCTCTGAAACCGCATGGGATGCCTCCATAATTGTTTTAGTCATTTTCTCCTCCACAACCTTTTAAGAAAAGGTTGATTAAAACATGTGCCGTCTTCGCTGTTGCTCGACGACACTTGAAGTGAATATGTCTTGGTATTATTTCTCCTCCATTCAACCTTTTAAGAAAAGGTTGATCAAAACATGTGCCGTCTTCGCTGTTGCTCGACGACACTTTAAATTGAACTGAAATTATTTCTCTTCCATTACCATGGTCACTGCTTTTGCCGGGCACTCGTTGGCGCAGATACCGCATCCTTTGCAGTAGTCCAGGTTTGCTTCGAATTTGCCGTCATCTCTCTTGCCTATGCAGCCTTCTGGACACACGCTCCAGCATATGCCGCATCCCGTGCATTTCCCGAAGTCCACAATGGGTCTCTTTGAGCGCCACGCCCCGGTTTTAAGATTTGCCGTTGAGCCATCGCTCTTAAGGACACAACCTATAGTAACCTCTTTATCATTCACCTTGATTTTTACCTTTTCAAAATCAATCATCTTTTTATGGCCTCTTGATACGTCTTCTCAACCAACTGGACATTTTTTTCTGCGATGCTGCCTGAGAAGTGATCCATTATTGCATCACAGATGGAGTCTTTACCTATCTTTTTTGTAAAGGCTGAGAATGCCCCAAGCATTGCGGTGTTGACGATATCCCTCCCCAGGATCTCAAAGGCCAGGGAGGTTACATCTATTGTATGAACTGTTGCATCCTTGATATTGAATTCATCCGGTTTTTTTTCGGTGTTGATGATTACCATACCCTCTTCCTTTAAACCAGCTGTTATGTTAACCACATCAAAGAGGGTGGAATCCAGAACGACAAGTATATCTGGATTGTATATGGCGCTTTTTCCTCGGATGAAGGAGTCGGAAATCCGAACGAAGGCCTCCACAGGAGCCCCCCTCCTTTCCACGCCAAACTTGGGGAATGACTGGGTGTAGGATCCGTCATTAAAACCAGCTACTGCCAACAGGGTTGCGGCGGTAACAGCCCCCTGACCTCCCCTTCCATGAAATCTTATCTCCTCCATTTATAGCCTCTGTTAATAATCTGAAAATCATTTAAAAAATATCATTATTATTCATTATAAATTATTTCGATTAAATAAATTAAAATCTATTATATAAAAAGAGGTAGTGAAGTTGAAGGGAAGAGTCATAAATTATAGGGGCGGGATGAGGACGCAGAGAGCGAATCAGATGATAGTCTTACCTGAGAATTCATCCGATAAGGAGTCTGCATCCAAGCTGATAGGAAGGAAGGTGGAGTGGACTACTCCAAGCGGAAATAAAATAGTGGGTAAAATCAGAAGGCCTCATGGAAGAAAAGGCGCCGTCATCGTCAAATTCAATAAGGGGCTTCCGGGACAATCTCTTGGAACCGACGTGGATATCATGGGTTGATAAAATCCTTGAGTCTTTTTATCGCATAAAGCCGTTCTTTTCTGCCAATTCTTGCTTGTTTCAATGCGTCCTTTAACATGGTTGTAGATTCATCCATCAATTTGCGGTCTGTGAAATAAGGATATCCGTCTTTTCCTCCGTGGGTGAACGAATACTTCACAGGATCACGCCAGGAGGGTTCTGAGCCATAGACTAGGTCAGAAATCAAGGCAAGCGCCCGTATTTTCTTGGGGCCCATACCCCGAAGTGAGATGAGTTCCTCATAGTTTTCCGGCTGCAGCTCATACGCCCTCTGAAGTACCTCCATCCCGCCTCTCCCTATATCAACGTCAAGAACAGGGTGGTGGGCGGGCATAGTGAATTCCTGCAGGCTTTTCTGTCCCCTGGTTTCCCTGAAATATCCTCTGAGATGCTCCGGCCCATCATTCACAAGGTCAACGCTTATCTTCCTTGCTTCTATGCTCTTTCCTGCAGTCATATCCAGTGTCTCCTCTTCCATCCTATCGCAGCATATAGCGGAATGGGGTTCAACAACAAAATCCTTAACCTGTTCAGAGAGCCAGTGGTATCTACGCGCGTATCTATCGTTCATCCCCTGCTGCACCACACACCACCTGCCTTTTTCTGTCAGAAAGAATACATGATGATATAGCTGGTATGAATCCTGCACACAGCTGTTATCCACCTTCGCCGACATCCTGCTGCTGTAGATCATCTCTTCCACAACCTCTGTTTTCAGGTTAAACAATCCACCTGCTTTTTCTATCTCAGCGGGTGTCTTCCGTGAGGTGGCACCTTTTCCTCCAGCAACAAAAATCCCAAGCTCATCTGCTTGCAGTGCAACCTTTAATGCCCCGCATGTTGTGGTAGTTGTGCCCGAGCTATGCCAGTCGAATCCTAGCACACAGGAAAAGGCCTGAAACCAGCAGGGGTTTGAGATCCTCCTCAGGAACTCATCCTGACTGTATTCACAGACAATAACCTCAGTGATTGCTCCCGCTAACTTCACCATTCGATTAAAGAGCCATCTGGGTGCCTTCCCGCCGTGCAACGGCAGATTAGCTGTTCCGGTTCTTTGCATTTCAAATTTCTCGTCATAGGATATAGCTGAATGATAGAATAATAATCTTCAGAGAGAGCGCAGGAAAAGTGAATTCCCGGTGATTTATATACAACCGCTACCTAAATACTGAAGTAACTTGGCATAAAGAAAAATGAACGAAATAACCCAGAAGCTGCTGCCGACCACTGTTGTCGGAAGCCACCCTAAACCGAAATGGCTTAACCGGCTTATAAAGGAGCATGAACGGAAGGAGATTTCAGAGGAGGTTATGGAGCGGGCGTATGGGGATTCCATCAGGGCAGTTGTGAAGGAGCATGAGATTGCAGGAGTTGATATACTCT
This sequence comes from uncultured archaeon, assembly GCA_965602195.1. Taxonomy (GTDB): domain Archaea; phylum Altiarchaeota; class Altiarchaeia; order IMC4; family QMZM01; genus CBFCYF01. The sequence goes on from CBFCYF010000004.1 coordinate 25,120, forward strand.
GGGACGGCGAGATGAGGAGGGAGGAGATGACCTCCTATTTCGCAGAGCATATAGATGGCTTCAGGATTTACGGTGAGGTAAGGGTCTGGGGAAATAATTACTATAAAAAGCCTGCCATAGTTGATGAGTTAAGGTATAGGGATGAGCTCACGGTTCCGGATTACACTTTTCTTCGCGAAATAACAGATCACAGAATAAAGGTTCCTATTACCGGGGCTTACACGATCGTGGACTGGAGCTTCAATGAATTCTATAAGACGAAGGAGGAGGCGGTGTATGCGCTCGCTGAGATAATTAATCAGGAGCTTAAGGCTCTCGTTAAACAGGGAGCGGACTACATACAGATTGATGACCCCGCTATTTCAACGCATCCGGATGAGATCGAGGTTGCCCGTAATTCCATAGAGATCGCAACCCGTGGAGTAGATGCTTATACTGGAGTCCACATCTGTTATGGTGACTACTCGAAGCTTTATCCGGGGATATTAGAGTTTGATGTTGATCAGCTGGATTTCGAGTTCGCGAACAAGAATTTCAGGGACCTCGGGTTATTCGGGGAGCATGATTTCACAAAGGATCTTGGTTTCGGCTGTCTTGATGTCCACACCCGACGTGTTGAGTCTGTCGGGGAGATTAAGGATAACATCAGGGGGGCATTTGATCTTGTTGAGCCCGGGAGGGTTTATGTTGACCCGGATTGCGGCTTAAAGCTTCTCTCCTCGGAGGTGGCGTTTGAGAAACTCAGGAATATGTGTCTGGCGGCAGGGGAGTTGAGGCAGGAGCTAGGCTAGATTTTATCTATGGTTGAAATGGAGAGGAAACATAAGATATTGATTGCTGCGGGGGCTGTGATTCTTTTGTTGTTGATTTCCATACCTGCGATAATGATCTCTGGGGTTGTTTTGTGGCAGCTTGGGGTGTTTAAGGCGGGAAGTACCGGCATGGGGTCTTCTGGTTTCGGGGCGGTTAAGCCCATCGACCATACCTCTTCCGGAGCAGGTAATATAGAGATAGTCTTTATGAGTGCGGTTGGAAGCACTATTACTGTGGACTCTGTGAGCATTTATGGCAGTGAAGCGTCCCTATCAGGGAATACAATACCTGCTGGCGATACATTCACGGCCAGCTTCAATGGCCTTGCGGATGTATGTTCATCAAGAGACGTCTATGATCTGGATGTTAATGTAGCATACACAAATCTAATTACTGGAATGAAGTACACCGACACTGGGAGAATCTGGGGTTCATGCTGATGTAATCCTAAGGGAGTATTTATTCCACCGAATAAGATAGTTTACTGTAAAAGATGGTTGATGAAAAGAATTTAAGGGATTGATTTTAATATATCTATGGTTGAAATGGAGAGGAAACATAAGATATTGATTGCTGCGGGGGCTGTGATTCTTTTGTTGTTGATTTCCGTCCCTGTTATATTGATTGTGATATGGCAGCTGGGATTATTTAGTGCGGGGACTGTAAGTGGCGGAGCCGCAGGCGGAGGGTATGCGGGTTGGGGAAGCTCTGGTTTCGGAGCGGTGAAACCGATTGATCACACCAATGATGGCGGAAATCTTCACTTGGTAGTTATGAACGCCGTTGGATCAATCGTCAACATAAATGTTACTGGTGTTGGTGTTACACGTAGGGATGTGAGCTTGATAGGTGGTGGAGACACTCAAAACGTAACTTTGGCAGTAGCTAATTTTTGTGATCCAGGAGTGGACAGCTACGACGTTAACTTAACCATCAACTACACCAACCTGATTACTGGGTTAAGCCACACCAGTGAAGGAAGAATCTGGGGTCCCTGCTCATAGAGTTTTCCCTATTTTTATCGCCTTATCCACAACTTCTATGGCTGAATTTCCAAGGACCCGGATCATAGCCTCCTTACCGACCCCGCCTCGATCATAGATCACGTCAGGTACACCGCCGAAGGCCTTGATAGCTTCAGATGTTCCCCACTCCATCGTCCTTGCATCTCCAGGTTCCTCCTCCCTGTTGAATGAGGACATACTGAAACCAGAATTCTTTGCGGCCTCCAGTATATCAGCAGAGAATCTGATATTCAAAGCCGCCCTCTTATCCGGATCAAACCCCATCACCGTAAGAATAATCCTGGCCACATGAGATGACCCCCCAAATTTAATATCACCCACAGAAACCACCCTCCTCCTATCCCTCACCAACCTGCCTGTGACTCCCGCCACATCCCCCGCCCCCCTCGCATCTGGAAGAGCCATAGCAATATTCACCCCCACCTCAGGCACCAGCCGGTAGGAATCTATATAAGAGATGAATCTGTTAACTGCTTTCTCTATGTCCCCTATTATTTTTTTCTTCTCCACATCCTCCACTGTTTCACCCAGCTTTAACCCGGAGACATCTATGATCCTTGAGCCCCCTCCAACAGTAAGGTTTCTGGATATCGACTCATCCATGAACCTCTTAGCCTTCCCCACCGCAGCAAGTACATCATCATCTCTAGCGAGGCAGGCGGCGATGGCTGCAGAAAAAGCGCAGCCGGTTCCATGTAATCGTGCCTTTACCTTAACCTTACTGGGAAACTCATAAAATCTACCACCCCAGCAGAGAACATCTATGGCATTCAGGTGCCCCCCCTTAACCACACAATCCCCGATTATCCCAGCTGCCTTCCTCATATCCCCCACATCACTGATTTCCCTCCCCGACAGAATTTCGGCTTCTGCGATATTCGGGGTGGACAGCCTGGATACCTTCAATAATTCCTTTAACTCACCTATGGCCTCATCATCCAACAGCCTGTCTCCTGAGGTGGCAACCATCACCGGATCAACCACAAGATTTCTTATCCCGTACTCACTGATCTTATCCCTCACCCCCCCTATTATCTCAGAGTTAGCCAGCATCCCGGTTTTCACTGCCCTAACCTCCAGATCACACATCACTGAATCAAACTGCCGGCAGATAGACTCAACAGGTATAGTGTGTATGGAGTCAACCCCCTGGGTGTTCTGGGCGGTAAGTGCGGTGATGACTGAGGCTCCATGCACCCTGAAAGCAGAGAACACCTTCAGATCCTGCTGTATTCCCGCACCACCCCCCGAATCAGAGCCTGCAACCGTCAACGCCGAAATAAATTTAGTCATTTGTTCGATTTTTTTATCTAATTAAACCAATAATATTAATAACTGCCTCATCCCCCACCTAATCCGTCTTTTTATCTCTCTATCCTATATTAGGAAATTATAAGGAATATATTATCTGCGGAATATGAGATGTATTGTTGTTACCGGGGGTGTGTTGTCTGGTTTAGGTAAAGGGGTTACCACAGCCTCCATAGGAAGAATACTTAAAGACAGAGGCTACAGTGTCGTCCCGATAAAAGTAGACGGCTATGTTAATGTTGATCCCGGGACCATGAACCCATATGAGCACGGCGAAGTATATGTTCTGGATGATGGCTCCGAAACAGACCTCGATCTGGGACACTATGAGCGATTCCTCAACACCGACCTAGATAAGAAATCCAACATAACCACAGGATTAATCTATCAGAAGGTGATAGACAAGGAGAGGAAAGGAGAATACCTTGGGAAAACAGTTCAGATAATCCCCCACATCACAGATGAGATAAAGAGCAGGATTAAGGCTCTTAGCGCAGATGTGGTTCTGGTGGAGGTTGGCGGAACAGTAGGTGACATAGAAAACACCATATTTATAGAGGCATTGAGGCAGATGGGTAATGAATCAGATAATGACTTCCTCTTCATCCACCTATCCTATGTCCCCCTCATACTATCCGGGGAACAAAAAACCAAACCAACCCAGCACTCCGTTAAGGAACTTTTGAGGCTGGGAATCCAACCCAGTGTGGTAATCGGAAGATGTGACAGGGAACTGGAAGAGAACACAAGGCAGAAGCTTGCCTTGTTCTGTGGTGTCCCCCCCACCCATGTTCTGAGCAACCCCAACATCGACGACATCTACGAGCTTCCATTGCTGCTGGAAAAACAGAACCTAAGTAACATAATCATTAAAAAATTGAATCTATCCAGGAAACCCACATACACCTTCAAATTCAAAAATCTGGTTGAGAAATTACATTCCTACAGCAAGGAGGTGAATATAGGTGTGGTCGGAAAGTACACCGGTCTGGAGGACGCCTATCTCAGCATTAAGGAGGCGTTTAAGCATGCGGGAATGGTAAACTCCTGCAGGGTACATCTAAGGTGGATTGAATCTGAGGAGATAACAGATGAAGATCTTCATTCAGTTGATGGGATACTTGTTCCAGGCGGATTCGGCTCACGGGGCATTGAGGGTAAGATAAGTGCGATACAATATGCCAGAGAACATCAGATTCCTTTTCTGGGTATATGTTTTGGTTTTCAGTGCGCGGTCATAGAGTTTGCTAGAAATGTTTGTAAGCTAAAGGATGCCAATACCACAGAAGGAGACCCTGAGACTCCTCACCCGGTAATTGATCTCATCGCCGAGCAAAAAGAGATCCATAAAAAGGGAGGCACCATGAGGCTGGGGGCGTATCCATGTAAAATCGAATCAGGATCCAAGGCCTATAAATTATACAACTCAAATGTTGTCTCGGAGAGGCACAGACACAGGTGGGAGGTTAACCTGGATTATATCAGGGTATTGGAGGAGGGCGGCCTGAAATTCTCTGGGAGATATCCGGATGGTAATCTGATGGAGATCCTGGAGCTACCGGATCATCCCTACTTCATAGCGTCTCAGTTCCATCCAGAATTTAAATCCAGGCTGGAGAAACCAGCCCCTCTTTTTATAGGCCTAGTAAGATCCTCTATGAGGAGAAGATAACATCTACCTACATATTATTTAATAGGGAGGTTTTCCAATTCATAATACCCTCTTCCCTTATTATTTCAAGAAATTAAGATGACGTGTCCAAGTTGCGGAAGCGAAAAAAAGGTAAAGGATTACATTCACGGCGAGGTGTATTGCAGAGTCTGCGGACTGGTCCTGGAGGACGTCATATTTGATTTTGGCCCCGAGTGGAGGGCGTTTGACAGAGAGGATTCGGATAAGAGGGAGAGAACCGGCGGTCTTCTCAGATACGGAAAATTAACTAAGGGTCTGACCACTGAGATAGACAAGTACGACAGGGATATCAAGGGAAGGGCCATCCCCGTAGATGAAAAAGCAAAACTGTACCGGCTGAGGAAATGGCAGAAACGCTCCAGGATGGCAACCTCCCTCCAGAGAAATCTCTCCATCGCTCTTCCTGAGATAGACCGGATGTGTTCCTTCCTAAGTATCCCTAAAAATCTGCAGGAGGAATGCGCCAGATTGTATAGGATATGCGCCAAGAAGGGGGTGGTGAAAGGCAGATCTATTGAGGGGATGGTCGCAGCCGTGATATATATAATTACGAGACAGCATCACAACCCCGTAACCCTGGAGGAGTTGGAGGAGGCAGCCGGAATATCCAAGAAGAAGATAGGTAAAAGCTTCAAGAAGATAAGACAGAATATTGAGGTGAAGATTCCCTTAATAAGCCCCGAGGATTATGTTTCGAGAATGGGCAGCAGGTTGAATGCATCCGGGAAAACAATGGCAAGGGCTTATGGGATAGTTACCCAGGCTAATGAGTTGAATATCACAACAGGGAGGGTTCCCACAAGTATCGCGGCAGCAGCCATATATCTGGCGGCAGAGGAGTTGAGTGACAAGGGCGTAGCAAAAAGAATTCAGGATGTGCCTGGGGCATCAAAGAATATAATACGAAAGAGGAAAGAGGAGTTAAAAAAACGAGTGATAGATGCTAAATTGGTGAAGAAGAAATCATCTTAAATAGTAGTCCCAAATAATACCCTTGGGGCTATAATACATGTCGTCTTCCCAGAATCAGATCACCTCTGCAATTCCTTGTTTTATGAGGATTATTGCAGTGTTTCTTGGGATTTCAATACTCTCGCCTCCATCGAAGGGGCCGTAGTTTTTCGTATCTGAGCCCATAAAGGACGGGAGAGGTCTAACAATCATAACCTCCATCATATCACGATCCTTCATCTTCTCCTCTTTCCCCCCGCCTACTTCCACATCCTTTCCTTTCTCCTCCACCACAACCTCAGCATTTCCTCTCTCCCCGAGTGTTGTATCCCTGTGGTCCTTCAGCACCTCAAATACCTTATTATATAACTCTTTTTCCACCGCGATAGTATTCAGGGGCGGGCTTTCATCATCCATCATCACCGCCTTAAGAATCTTGTTCCTCCTGATCCTGTAGACTTCATCAACAAGCTTTACTATCTGCTCTCTGTACTCCAGCCCGACCTCGGAAACAAGCTTCAATGTATCCTGATAAAGACTCTCATCTACTTTCTGCAGTGTAGGTGAGTTCTTCTCTGTCCTATACAGGCTCTGGATTTCCTGATACGTGACTGCCATCTTACACAATAAACATTTAATATATGTATATACAATAATTAATGACAATCAAAGGTGTTTTAAATGCCAAGAACATTAAAATTCGGTGACGTGGAGGTTAAGCCGGATGTCAGAAGACTCTCTGATATGGTGGAGGTGGTATACGACAAGGATTGGCTGAACACCATATCCAACAAAGAAAACATAATCCTCTATTACATGTACCGAGACCTCGCCTTGGATGATGCTGATAGGAAGATTATGAGAAAAGAGCATCTGAGATATGATATCACAATAATTCCACCCCGGAAACTAGGATGCGAGTATGTGAAGACGGCGGGGCACCTCCACCCTAATGTCCCTGGAACCAGCCTCTCCTACACAGAGATATATGAGGTTTTGGAGGGGAGAGCCCATTATCTACTGCAGAAATCAGAAGCCGGCTATGTGGGGGACGTGGTTTTGGTGGAAGCAGAAAAAGGCGACACGGTGGTTATCCCACCCAACTACGCCCACGTAACCATCAACCCTTCCCAGACAGAACTTAAGATGGCTAACTGGGTGAGTGACAGATTCTCCTCCATCTATGAACCGATAAAGGAAAGGAAAGGAGCATCTTATTTCGAGTTGGTGGAGGAGGGTTTTATTCAAAACGAGAACTACGACAACATCCCACCCCTGAGAAGGATAAAGCCGAGCTACATCCCAAACACTGAAATCAACAAAACCGAACCCATGTATTCCCTGATAAAAAAGAACCCCACAGCCCTAAGATTCCTTAATGAACCCCAGAATTACAGGACGCTATTCAAGGAAATCCCCTGATATTAAATAATATTTATGGCCGAACGCAGCTTATTCATTTTATGCCTCAGGTATCCTTTAACAATCCTGGATCTATCTATATTCGCAAAGACCTCCACATCGCCTTTTTTTATGGATTCTATTGGATCATCCCCGGTTTCGATATAAACCAAACCGATATCCTCCAGCCTATGAGCGTCTGACCCTCCAACCACCGGTATTTTTATCTCAGATCTAACACCCCCTATATCTCTTGTGGAGGCCAAGGTGTGGCCGTTATATAACTCAACTGCGTCAAACTTTAGGCTGAATACAAGATCCCCCACACCACTCCTGAATCTGTCGAAGGGGTGAGCGGCAATGGCTATCCCCCCAAGTTCATGGGCCCTCTCAATAACCTCCTCAGCCGGAATATCCCGTGCAATTAACTCCGTAACTCCAAGACAAAGAATATGCCCCTCCAAAGATGAGACCTCCACCCCCGGGATAACCCTGAAACCCTCCGACTCGTATCTCAGAGCCTCCGTAGCCCCCCGCGTAGTATTATGATCAGTGATCGCCACACCATCCAACCCAATACCCTTTGCGTATTCCACAATCTCACGCGGAGTATTAACCCCATCCGAATACCTGGAGTGTATATGGATATCTACTTTCATAAAACGGACCTGCGCAGCCTTTTTCAAAGGCTGGCGAAAGGTGAGGCATTCGCTACGCTCAGCCCCACTGGATTAAATCCACTCAGTGTGCTTGAGCCCCTGAAGGGGCGAAACACACCTTTGTCCTCGGCAAACTCCGATATCGGTTAATTCCGAGCAGCCTTTAATAAGGCTGTTGAAACTACTGGTTGTGGGATCTAACGACTTCACGAACGTATATCAAATTCCACTTTAAGTGTGACTAAGCGACTGGAAGGAGCGCATGTCACACCTTTGCTCAACCTTTATTAAAGCTTGAAACGGACCTGCCGGGATTCGAACCCGGGTCAAGGGATCCGAAGTCCCTCAGGATATCCAAGCTACCCCACAGGCCCACATGCAGCCTTTAATAAAGGCTGGCGAAAGATGGGGCATTCACTACGTTCAGCCCCACTGAATTAAATTCACTTAGTGTGCTTGAGCCCCTGGAGGGGCGAAACACACCTTTGTCCTCGGCAAACTCCGAGAAGGCTGGCGAAAGGTGGGGCATTCGCTTCGCTTAGCCCCACTGAACTGTGTTCATCCAGTGTGCTTGAGCCCAGACGGGGCGAAACACACCTTAGTCCTCGGCTAACTCCGACTTCGGCAAACTCCGAGCTATATAAAGAATATGGAAATCTAGGATTAAATGCTCCCGTAATCTGTGTTATTTTATCTCCTCAGAGTAATTAATAACATGATAGGTATACTTGGCGGGGCAACCCTGTATAATGTAGAGTATCTCAGCAAGACAGAGAAGAGGGTGGTGGACACAAGATTCGGCACCGCAGATGTTATGGAGGGAGACGGATTTGTTTTTATTAACAGACACGGCAGGAGAGGGGATATCCTCCCTCACAGGATCAACCACAGGGCTAACCTGTTGGCTCTGAGAGAAGTGGGCTGTGATAAGATGATAAGCTTCAGCTCTGTGGGAAGTCTAAGGAAGGAAATTCCCCCCAAAAGTATTGTCATACCCTCTGATTATATATGCCTGTGCTCTACCCCCTCAGTTTTCGATTCAGGAGTAGTCCATGTCACTCCAGAGATCGATGGAGGATTAAGGGATATGATTGTTGGAGTAGCAGAAAGAATTAATGTTGAGGTGATAGAGGGGGGGGTGTATTTCCAGACCCCAGGTCCCCGGCTGGAGACGAAGGCTGAAATCAACTTCCTGAAGGATTACGCGGATATTGTTGGGATGACCACGGCCTCTGAAGCCACCTTAGCCCGGGAACTTAATATGGTGTTCGCAAATATCTGCTCAGTTGACAACTATGCCCACGGTATCCTGGATGAGAAACTGGATTTCGGGAAGATAATCGAGGAAGCGTCACATGAGAGAGATAACCTAGTAAAATTAATGACTGCGGTTATTGAGGAGTTGAAATGAGCATCCTGATTAAAAACGTTTTGTTGGATGGGAGAGAAACCAGCATCTACATAGAAGAAAATTTGGTAGGGGAGATTGGGGCGAAAGTGGAGGCAGATTATGTAATTGAAGGCAGGGGAAAGGCCGCCATCCCGGGATTAATAAACACACATACTCATGCCGCTATGAGCCTATTCAAGAGTTACGCGGATGATATGAAACTGCAGCAGTGGCTGGAGGATAAGATCTGGCCCCATGAGGCTAAACTAACGGAAGAAGACGTCTACTGGGGAACGAAGCTGGCATGCCTGGAGATGATTAAAACAGGAACCACATGCTTCAACGACATGTACATACACATGAAGGGTGCGATAAGAGCGGTGGATGAGATGGGTCTGAGGGCTGTCCTCACAGAGACCTTCTTTGACTTCTTCAGCAGTGATGCAGCCAGAAAATACCGGAAATTATGTAGGAATTTTATTGGGGAGGTGAAGAACCAGGGGAATAGCAGGATTACTCCCTCATTAGGGCCTCACGCCATCTACACGGTATCTGATGAAAGCCTGCGATGGATCAGCGACTATGCCGAAAAAGAGAACCTCTTGATTCATTTCCATCTCGCAGAGACACAACAGGAAAATAAAGACTGCGTTAAGAGATACGGGAAGAGACCCATACAGTTACTGGATGATATAGGCTTTCTGGGAGAGAATCTGGTATGCGCCCACTGCATCTGGCTGACTGGAGGGGAGATAAAGATACTTGCAGGAAATAATGTGAAGGTATCCCACAACCCAACATCAAATCTGAAGCTCGCCTCCGGAAAACTAAATTATCTGGAGATGAAGAGAAGTAAATTACTGGTTTCGCTTGGGACAGATGGTTCAGCATCCAACAACAACCTCGACATGTTCGAGGAGATGAAGTTCGCCTGCTTGGGCCAGAAGATGCTTGAAATGGATCCGACGATATTGCCTGCGAGAGAGGCTCTTAAGATGTCCACCGTGAACGGCGCCAAAGCACTTAATATTAATGCGGGAGAGATAAGTGAGGGTAAGCTGGCGGATTTGATTCTGATAGATTTAAGGAGACCTGAGTTGACGCCACTACATAATCTGACGTCTCTTCTGGTTTATTCCGCAGGCGGCTCCTGCGTTGATACGGTGATATGTGACGGAAACATCCTGATGGAAGAGGGGAAGGTAGAGGGGGAAGAGGAGATTCTGTCTAAGGCAGGGGAGGTGGCAAAAGACCTGATTTCAAGATAGGGTGTAATGTTTATATACCTGATTCTGCTATAATTTTACAATGAGAAACATAAAAGATACTCTCTCCAGGGTTAGATGGGGTGTAATCTTTGGGATTCTATTCTCTCTGACAGCAGTGATACTGCTATTGCTTGTATTCAACCCCCTATCACCGGGGGATAAATGCACGGGAGATGTCTGCATGAGGACATGGTTGGAGCCACCTGAGGTGGAGTTGAGTGGGGAGAGCACCCTCTGGATCGAGATAAAAAGTGAGGGAAAGATGGATAAACCCATAAAGATAGATCTTAAGACATCAACCAAGAATCTCTGGTTCAGTGAAAACTCAAATAGAACCATAATAAAAAATGTAATCCTGGGGCCGGGGGAAAGCAGGAAACTGGATTTTAATCTGGGGGTGGATGCGGAATACGGCGGCGAATACGGGATTGATGTGACGGTAACGTTCGGAACAAAGAATATAGTGGACAGGATTTATCTGCGGGTAGTGGATAAGCGCTAAAATCTCCTCTTTCTGACCTCCCTGATTCTCCGTGTTTTTCTATGGGCATTCTCTGCCGCATCAACTATAGCGTTGTCGATAGGGGTCAACGGTGGCGTATAGCAGTACTTCAGCTTCATGAGGTCCTCCATCGTATTATTGTTTTGGATTGCAAGAGCGCATAGGTCGATCTTTTCAGCGACTCCCTCCCCTTTACCTACTACCTGTGCACCTATCAGTCTCCTATTAAGCGCATTGAAGATTAACTTCACCACAACACTTTCAGCTCCAGGGAAATAATTTGCCTTGGTTGTTGTTTTAATCTTTCCAACCACTGTATGGAACCCATCCATCTTAGTATCTTCTCCTGTGAGACCGGTTCTGCCTATCTCCAGATCGAATATCTTCAGTACCATGGAATTCAACACCCCCTCAACGATGGCATAACCTCCAACAGCATTTGCTCCAGCAGCTTTTCCCTGTCTCATCGCTGATGTCCCCAGCTGACTGAGGGTTGGTTTAAACGTTATTAAGGACACGGAGAATGTGCAGTCTCCTGCGGCATAGACACCATTGATGTTTGTCTGCATAAACCCGTCAGTTTTTATTGCTCCTTTAACTGTTTCTATCCCAGCGTCCTCTGCAAGCCTACCGTCGGCCCTAACCCCGGTTCCCAGAACGACCATATCCGCTTCATATATCTGCCCTGCCTTCACCCCGGTAACTCCACCCTCACCTATAAACTCCTCCACACCACTACCAGTAATTACATTAACCCCTTCCTCCTGCAGTTTTTCTTTTATCAGGGAAGACATATCTGCGTCAAAGGATTTAACAAGCAGGTTCTCACAGTATTCTATCAGGGTTACACCCCAACCCCTCTTTCTGAGGGATGCGGCAACCTCTATGCCCACCGCGCCTCCCCCCACAACCACCGCCTTCTTAGACCTCATGATTCTCTCAAGAATTCTCTTAGCGTCATGGATATCTTTCAGGTTAAAGATATTGTCCTTGTCTATGCCTGGGATGGGTGGCCTGAATGGGATCCCCCCTGTGGCAATAACCAGTGAATTATATGGGAACTCTCCCTTTCCTTTGGTTGAAACCTTCTTGTTTTCTGTGTCGATCTCTCTTACTTCATCGATAACACATTTAATCTTACTCTCCTCACATATCTCCGCCAGGTTGCCGGTTATCTTCTCAAAGCCTTCTATGTAACCTCCGATTACGAATGGGAGGGAGCAAGGTGAGTAGAAAAGCTTTTCGTTACTGATCAAGGTAATATTTGCCTCTCCCTTAGTCTTTCTGGCTTCCAGTGCTGCAGATAAGCCGGCAGCACCTCCCCCAATGACAACAAGATCATGCATTTTAGTGTAGGAATATTGAATTTTCAAGGTTAAAAACATTACAGTATCTCAATTATCTCGGGGAGTTTACCCCATAAAACCATATTTTCATCCTTTATTATTACCGCTCCATTAATTCCCTTAATGCTTTTGGCTTTCATAACTCCCTTATCCAGGGGTTCTGTGTTCCTCACCAAGTTCCCTATTGAGGTGGCTGCCGCATCCGCCAATGAACAGGATTCTGCCACCACAGTCACTGAATCAGAGTCCCCGAGGCTTATGGAATGACCTACGGTTCCAGAGGATGTGCACACCCCTGTTGGGGTTTCCCCGGCTTTTATCTTAAAGGCGAACCTCCCGGATAGGGGGGATGTACCTGCATAGATGCCAACCGTTCTTTCCCTCTCAACCTTCAGGTATATGTCTCCCCCATTTTCAACCATAACCTCTGTGCAATTATTCTCTAATAGGAATTCCCCGATTAACTCAGAAAAGGTGCCTGCAACAGCAGCCATGGGGCCAACTCCTGCTATGTGGGATGCTTTGGCCATCATCACCACTATCTCAGGGGCATTGGCATCAACCTCCAACGGTTCATAGGTGGTGAGAAAAAAAGGATCCTTTTGGATATAATCCTCAAGTTTATTGTATCTTCCTGCCAGTTCCGTCTGAGCTTCCTTTCTCAGATCTCTATCAGCCAATACGTTCAACTTGCTTTCCTCATATTCCAGGGAAAACTCTTCCAGACCTTCTGCTCTGGTAGGTATTTTATGATACATTGGGATAAGAATTACTCTCAGTACTCCTGTATAGCTAAGGAGCGACGGGGGCAGGCTTTAACACATATCCCGCATCTGATGCATTTATCGTCATCTATTTGAATACTCCACTTCTCGTCGAATGATATGGCATTCACAGGGCATAAGGTGATGCATGCACCACAGTCAACACACCTGTGGATGTCATTTATTATATTTCCCGTTAATCTTCTGATATCTATTCCGTACTTTTCGAAGGCGTTGACTGCCTTTTTTTTATCTTTTCCTCCACCGAGAATCTCCACTATTATGGTTGCCTCATCATAACCTATCTCGGCCTTCAGTATATTAAGCATAGCTCCGGTTTCTAGAACCACATTGGAGATGATCGGCGAATCTACCTTATCCGCTGAGTATTTAAGGACATATTTAGACATTTTTTATTTCATGCTCTTCTCCTCATTATATCTGATGCAGTGATCATTCCGGTTACTTTATTGTTTTCATCCACTACCGGGGTGGCGTCGATCTTGTGTTTTTCAAGTCTTCTTACCACAATATCCAGGTACTCATCTTTGGTTGAGGTTATCACTGCTGTTGTCATAATCTTGGAAAGTTTTCTTTCGTGTTTAGCTAATGCTCTTGTGATATCCCTTGATGTTACGATCCCCCTCAAAATATTATCATCGTCAACTATCGGGATCTGATCAATATGATTATCAATTAACATCTCGGAGATTCGCCTAACGGATATTTTGACGGTGGCGGTTATCACCTCCCGGGTCATGATATCTCCCACGGTGAGTACCCCTTTAGGAGGTCTCATATTCCTGACTTCAGTATCCTTAGGTATGGGTTTCACATATTGTGTCAGATAAAATTCCTTATCCTCAATCCACTCCTTCAATCTCTCCACTATCTTATAGGATATCTTAATGCTGGATAAGGGATTAGTCTTTATCTTCTTTTTATTTACCCTGACGTAACCTGAGAGCAACTCATCATAACTCACTTTCCCAACTATCGGCCTATCTCTTCTGTGGGTTCCATAATCTATTATGTTTGTTATTATATCCTTATTCCTAACCGCCGTGTTCTTTGCTATCTCATCATTCAGTATCGGGATGGGGACTCCCACCCCCACAAAGAGTGAGGTACCATAGCCTTCTATGGTTGCCCCCTTTATGAACTCCTCTGTCATCTCCTTGAGGTTTCCTTTCACGGACAGATTACCGTATCCAGCCCGAGGATTATTCTGGCTTCCTTCTCCTATGACATACCCTTGGGCTCCCCCCAGAAATATCTTGGTTCCGAGGCCGATGGTTTCACATCCGGGGTCGTTGGTCAATGGATTTATTTCGCCGGTTCCTGAGAATGTTATGTTCCTGAGGTTGGGCAGAAGTGTCCCCATGTAGGTCTGGAGAATATCATCACTTGAGTTTGTTGCCGCGTCGTACCTCTGCTGGGCGTTCCTCGGATTAATCATTATTGCCTGATTCAGATCGTCTAGGGTGATGGTTGTTTCAATACTCTTTCTGGGATAGCAGTCTGTTCCATAGGATTCTGCCCTTAATGAGATGTCTTTTCCAGCTACCAGATCCTCGATAACGTGGCCTCCACCATACTCAAAGCCCTCTTTTTCGCTGATTTGGCCGGCTCCTATATACGCGTCTACTGCGGCGATTCCCGTGTATGCCTCCACATCATTCAACCAGATCTTAATCATCTTTATGGGGGGGTCGGAGTGACCGAAATTAAGAAAGACCCCTGATGAGCACATTGCACCGAATGTTCCGGTGGTTACGATATCAACGTTCTTCACGGCATCCTGTGGATTCTCCTCGTAGAGACCGGGCATCTCATCTGCTTTTACAACTACGACTTCACCCTTCCTTATCTTTTCATTGATCTCTCTTATGGTCTTTGCCATATTTTCACCTCCA
>CBFCYF010000005.1:0-31232 GCA_965602195.1 uncultured archaeon
GGGCAAATCCATCTTCCCTATCATTTATTAGTATATCCTGACTATTATATTTGTATCATTCAAAGACTAATTCCCTTTAGTTACTGTACTGAAAGTGTTTACTTTTTTTTCCAGCTCATACCCTCGCTTTAAAGTATGCTTCTGATCGAGGCTATGCTGATATCTTCCGCCCACCCACCCCCCACACCCACAGAAAATAATGTTACAGCGTAACTGGGTCAGTAGAAGCGATACGGGTGGTGAATCTGGGCTCTGCACATTTGGCCTTACTTCTTTTAAGGCAGGTAATGTCTCTTTCAGTCAATCATCCCTCCCTAAAACCTAATGGTTTCTAGGAAGGGGTTTTGTTCCGTGAGGAGCAAGGGCAACTGGTTGGTTGGGGGGTACAAAAAAGGGAAGATGGAAAACGTACAGAATTTTAGATGGGAGAGATACCAGCATTCCCCATCCCACGCGGATTACCTCTGTCAATGCATCTCTTCTTAGACCCTTCAGGGCGGTTACTGTGTCCGTTGTGTTTTCCATTGCGTCTTTAGTTAATGATTGATGAGGCGATATTTATATCCAAGGCATCTTAAAAGAATGAGTCTTAGCTGGATAGTACTTTTTCATCAATTTATCTAACATTAACTCAGTTGATTTTTTATCTAATAGCAATATAAATCTGCCTCCAATCTTTCCTTTCCCACAAAAAAAGTCTGTTCTTAACAGGAGGGCATGGGATGTTTTGCCAGGTATTGTTACTAATATAAAACGAATGATAGATCCCGCCATGTCAAAAGCAACTGAAGGTACAGAAAATCGTAGATTCATGTCAAGAAAATCACCCAATACATTCATATAAGAGAGCATTACTATCCCCCCCATTTCACCCAAGATGGACCTATCTCCACTATTTAAAACCCTTGTGGTTCCTATTCTCTCCCCCTTCAGAATATCTGCCAAACGTAAAGCATAATTCCTGGGGAATAACAGCACGGGGGAACCCACTAGGTCACCTCTCACTCGGATGTATATCCCCGTCACCAGTTCATTTTTAAGTCCCAGATATCGTGGGATTTTATTGATAGGGAGAAACCCCCCTTTAGTCAATTTTATCTCGACCTTTTTTTCGGTCAGGGCAGAGAGAGATGTGCTTGCGTGTCCGGCACCCATTGTGTTGACCTCCTTCAGGGCGTCCCACAACATATAATCCGGCTTGTATTTCTTACCCATTATCTTCACTCGTCAATCCTTTTGTCTATACTAGCTATTAAGTGATGCATCGACCTCTGATCAAGCAGCAATACGAAACTCCCCGCTACTTTTTCTTGAGCCTTAAATCCCTCTTCGGATCCTGAAAAGGATGTTTGCATCACCAGGGAATTATCCGCCTTCAAGGAGATATGTAATAGGACGACATAGACTATGGCACTTCCTAGATCAGAGGCAATGGAGGGGACCGAAAAATTGATTTTTATATCCAGAAATTTACTGAGGGCGTTTAAGTAGGAACCAGTTAATATGCTCCCGACCTCAGTTAAGGCAGATTTGCCCATTTCCTCTATCCTCTTTGTAGTTCCGGGAGTTCTACCATTTAATATATCAACGATGGAGTGAGCAGTTTTCCCGGGAAGTATTAACAGACTGGCACCATTAATATCCCCGGATATCCTTGAATATATCCCCGTAACTAGCTCGTTTGGATTATTTATCTTGTGGGAAACCCTGTTTATGGGGACAATATGAACACCCGATATATTTACATCGATCTTGCCCTGGATCATTTTGGATAGGGAGATGGAGGTACTTCCTATGCATATTGTGGCGACCTCCCTCAGAGCATCCTTCTGGATATCTGTCAGTTGGATAGCTCGATACATTTTTTATATTTCGATGGTGGGTCCATGTATCCTTCCCACCACAATATCTCCTGTTTCTGTGTCAAACCATATACTCCTTCCCTGATTTCCCCCCACCTCTTCGGCAACTATCCTGATGCCTTCCTTCTTCAGCTTTTCTCTGGCGGCTTTGATGTTATTCTCACTTACATGGGATGTGGTGAGGATAGACCTGAACATCTCAGCCCCGCCGACTATCTTGGCCCTTATCTCAGTATTTTTGCAACCAAGGGAATGCATACTACTCAGCATGACATCTACTGCCTTATCTACAAATCTAAGGGGATTTACGTCTGCAACTGCCTTTTTACTGTCTGGGAGCATGGCGTGAGCCATGCCCGCAATCCTTCTCTTTCTGTCGAATAAACAGATTACAGCACAACTTCCGATACCTATCGATTCCAGAATGCATGGATTGTGAACCACCCTGAATTCAGCCATACCGATTGTTATCTTTTTAAGCATACTACGTAGTTGATTCCTCGCTAAATTTTTTTATCTGATTTAATAGCATATCGTAATCACAGTAGAGCAACATTACCAAGTGACCATCAATTTTTTGCTCCCTTACAATGAATTCCGTTTCAAAGACTATAGTATCCTCTAATTCAGAACAATATTCTGACATCACCGCATTAATTACGTATTCAAGCATATCTGTAGCTATATCGGGAACCGACTCTATCATCTCAAAATCTATGTACTCGGATATGGCAGAAACATAACTTCCCACCAGGATATTACCGACCTCCTGCAGGGCGGATATATCCCTCTCATCCATCTCTGTATTATCCGGTTCCTTTCCCTGCAACAGGTCAGCCAATAAAACCGCACTGGAGATGGGAAATATCAACAATAAACTGAACAGCGTCTGAGTTTTTTCATTATCTGATTCCGATTTTTTGTCTATATGCACACATATATTGGCTACCTCCTCTTCGGGTCTGCCTATTATCGGGGGCACATTTTCCAGGGGGCACATCTTCATTCTGGGAAATGTAACTCTCACCAGATCATTTGTTAGCATGGATAAAGCCATGGATGCGTGACCAGCCCCTACCGATGATATCTCTCTGATAGTATCCAACGCGAAACTATCCAGTTTGGTTCTCATTTTTATTGTTATAGCATATCGATAATATTTTTTGGTATTTTATTCAGCGGGGATATCACATCAACAGAGTTGCATTCAATGCACGATTCTGGCATACCGAAAATCAGGCAGGTTTCTTTGTCTTGGACTATAGTTCCCCCACCCATTGCCTTAATTAGCTTCATTCCCTCTGCACCATCATGCCCCATACCCGTGAGGATTACCCCGATAACTCTTTCGCCGCATAGCTCTGCAGCGGATTTAAATGCCATGTTTATATTGGGTCTTATGTTGGTATGTTTTTTATTTAATTTAACTGTTAAGTATTTATCTTTATCCCTTATTTCCAGGTTATAGCCTCCTGGAGCTATTAATGCTTTCCCCGGTTTTAGTTTACTCTCATTCTTGGCTTCCTCTACCTTAATTTTACAGATATTATTCATGCGCTTTGCGAAGGTATTTGTAAATGATGGCGGCATGTGCTGGATCACTACAATAGATGCCGGAAAATTCCCGGGCAACGCCTTCAATATAGACTCCACGGCGGGTGGACCCCCGCTTGAGGCTCCTATCAAGACCACCTTCCCCGATGTTTTAGGGGCCTTCAAAGCTTTTTTTGGCTTTACGATAAGCTTTCTTATCTCAGCAGAACTGGCTACCTTGACCAGTGCAACTAGCTCCTCCTTAATCTGGTCGATATCCTCTGCTTTATCCGGTCTCAGCACAAAATCCAACGCGCCGTAGCTGAAGGCATTAATTATCTCCTCCTTATCGAGTTTTGATTTGGTTCCAAGGATGATCGTGGGGATTGGATTTCCCTTCATTATATTATCCAGGATATCGAGAGCCCCTATACCAGGTATCCCAACATCTAAAACAATAACATCGGGATTGAATAATTTAATTTTTTTAAATGTTTCCTCGGCAGAATCCGCCCTTGCGACCACCTTAGTATCGGGATCGGAATTTAGGATGGCTCTGAGCTTAAACCCAAGATAGTATGAGTCCTCCACTACCAGTACCTTAATCATACCACGCCCTCTACATAGAGTTTAAGACTCTTTCCACCTCAGGTATCAGCTTATCCTCTGTTACGGGTTTAGATATATATGCCAATGCTCCTGATTTGAGGCAGTCCTCTATGGTCTCCTTATTTCTTATTATGCTCAGGACAATAACCTTTACATCGGGACATATCTCCCTAATTTCCCCTAGGACATCCATCCCGGACATGCCGGGCATCCTCAGATCCAGGAGAACGAGGTCCGGTTTTTCCAGTCTACAGATTCTTAAACCATCATCACCGTGATTTGCTTCTATTATATCCGAATAACCGGAATTTTTTAGAATATTTTTTATGACATTTCTCTCAAAGATGGAGTCATCAACCGTGAGTATCTTAACCATTTTTAATAGCCTCTGTATACCCTCCAGACATTAAACAACCTGTGCATGTTATCACCTCGAATACTCACCACCACTTCCGTTTTTACTATTACGCCCTGCCCTTCTTTTTCTTGCTCTTTCCCATACCTTCAGCCTCTTTTGCTTTTGGTTTCTCCTCCTCTTTCTTGGTCTTTTCCGTAGCCTTACCCTCCTTTGCTTTTGGTTTCTCCTCCTCTTTCTTGCTCTCCTCTGCAGCCTTGCCCTCCTCTGGTTTTGGTTTCACCTCCTCTTTCTTGGTCTTTTCCGCAGCCTTGCCCTCCTCTGGTTTTGGTTTCACCTCCTCTTTCTTGCCGTGTTCTTCGGCGATACTTACGGCTTCGAGCTCTTTTTCTGAAAATATTCTGGCTGTGTCCAGTGTGACTATCAACCTCTTATCCAGGACTATTACTCCCTTCAGATAACCCACGTGAATCTTATCCGTTATAATACTGGGGACCTTTTTTATATCCCCCGTATTAACCTTGAGTACCTCTGAGATATCATCCACGATTATGCCAAAGCTGTTCCCCCCTATCTCCACTATTACGATATGAGTACCTGGTTGTTCTTTTGTAATGTTAAATCTCTCTTTTAGATCGGTAACTACCACTATCTTTCCCCTCAGGTTTATGATTCCCTTGATGAACTCTGGAGTCCTTGGAATGGGGGTTATCTCCACCATCTTGATAATCTCTCTGACCTCGTGTATCTCCACGGCGTATTCTTCATCCTCCAGTTTGAATACCACGAACTGGGTCTCCGATGTTCGTGATAACTCCTCGGTTAATGTAGGCATTTTAATCTATTTTTCAGTCTTACCTGGCTTTTTACCTCCTCTTTCTTTCTGGTGGTGTGTGTTGTGTTTCTCTATCTCCTTCTCTTCACCTTCTGCTAGCTTAAACTGGCTTACTCCTTTCGTTAACTCCTGGGATGTAGCACTCATTTCCTTTGACACCCTATCAACCTCCCTTATAGCCACCATCTCCTCTTGTGTCGCTGCGGATATCTCCTCGGCTCCAGAGGCGTTCTCTTCTGCCACTGCCGCGATATCGGTTATTACCTTCACCGTCTGCTGTGCCCCGCTTGCCATCTCCTGACTGGATGCGGAGATTTGTTCTATTTGTGTTGCCAGACCCTCCACCGATCCGGCGATACTCTGTAGGGAATCTAAAGCGGAATTCACCACCTTGTATCCTTCACCTACTTTTTCGGTACCTACCTCCATGCTCTTAACCGCGGTTGCCGTAGAATCCTGAACCTCACCAATCAGATCGGATATTCTCTCAGCCGCTTCCGCACTGCTCTCAGCCAGCTTTCTCACCTCGTCGGCAACGACTGCAAATCCTCTTCCGGCCTCTCCAGCTCTCGCCGCCTCTATAGCAGCATTTAAGGCTAAGAGATTGGTCTGCTCTGTGATCTTAGTAATAACCTCCACGATCTTGCTGATCTCCTTGCTCTTACTCCCTAAATCCTTAATGGCATCGGAGGATGACATAACCACATTCTTGATCTCATCCAGATGGCTTACTCCCTCCTCCGCCGACTTTCCTCCCTCTTGAGCGGTTTTATTGGCTTTCTCAGCCAACTCCGCGGTATTTGCTACATTAGATGCTATCTGTTGAACGGAGGATGACATATTCGTAATAATGGATTTAGCCTCCTCCGTCTGTCGTGACTGCTCCTGAGAGCTCTTAGCCATCTCCTGGATAGTTTTTGCAATCTGCTGGGATATCTGGGCAGCCTGTTCAGATTGCGTCAGGAGGACACCAGTGCTTTCGGCGATGGAGTCTGAAGACTCTCTTACCCCCATTACGAGGTCACTAAAGCTCCCAGTCATCTTGTTTATATTACTTCCCAGGTGACTCAGTACAGGGTTTTCTGTTTCCTCCGTTGCCCTCACTGTTAGATCACCCTCCCCCATATAACCGATTTTCTCTACGGTTTCATCAATATACGCTGACAGCTCTTCCTTGGTCTTCGTAATTTCTCTCTCTTTTTCCTTTAGTTCACTTATATCCGCAACATACTCTAATGCTCCAACAATGTTACCTTCCATGTCCTTAATCGGTGCACCCGTGTAATTGATATGTGTGTCTTTTCTGCCGGCGTGGGAGACTGTTTCGGCTGTGAATATACCGTCTTTTGCCATAGCCTGTTTCAGACGGCATTCATCTGTCTGACAGTGATCGGTCTTGAACTGATCATAACATTTCTTGCCAATGCAGTCTTCTATTTTCTTGCCCGAGAAATCTGCTCCACTCTTGTTTATGAACCGGATGTTATAGTCTTTGTCTACGACCATAACGGGGGTCGGAACTTCATTGAGGTAATCCACCTTCTCCTGGGCATCGGCAAGCCTTTCGTCTAATACCTCCGAAACAACATTCAATGCATTATTTATGTCCCCCCCCAGCGTCTTAATCTCGGGGAGAGGTATACCTTCGATATCTACCCTAACCTCATACTTTCCTGCCGCTATCTCGGCCATAACACCGGAGAGTTCGGAGACTCCTTTTTCCAATCCTTCCTTAACCCTCCTGATTTCTTCCTCCTCCTTCGCCAGATCATCAAATCCTGAGTTTATTGCCTCTGATACCGATTTCACTACCTCAACCTGCATGTCATTAACATTTATCCTTGAATCAAACTTTCCCTCTTGTATATCATCCAGGGCATCTATAATTCGAGCTGCCATTACACCGAATTCCTCTCTCGTCAGAACCAATTTTTCCTCTTCCTCCACCAGCCTATCGAACCCCTCGGAGTTTACCTCCCCTAACGCAAGTTTCACTGCATCAATCGTAAGATCATCAGTTTTGATCCTTGCCTCATACTTCCCCTCTATTATATCAGTTAGAGTATCTAGGATACGGGCGATCCCTACACCAAGCTCCTCTCTTACCGTGGTGAGTTCCAGCTCTTCCTTCGCCAGCTTATCAAAACCCTCGGAGTTTATCTCCTCAGCTACCGCTTTCACTACATCAGCCTCGAAGTCATCAACCTTTATTCTTGCATCGAACTTTCCCCCCAGTATATCATATGTAGTATCGATAATCCGAGCACTCAATACACCGAATTCCTCTCTCGTCAAGACTAAATTTTCCTCTTCCTTCGCTAGCGTATCGAACCCAGAGTTTATCGCCTCTGACACAGATTTCACTACCTCAACCTCTAAGTCATCAGTTTTGACTCTCGCATCGAACTTTCCCGCTATTATATCATCTATCGTATCTAAGACACGAGCCGACAGCACACCGAATTCCTCTCTCGTCAGAACCAATTTCTCTTCTTCCTTTGTCAGTTCATGTTTGGTTTTTTCAGCCATTTTTACCTCCAAAATATTTTCTTTTTCTGAATGAGTAGAAATTTCTATCTGATCTTCCAGCCATTCTTTAAGGCTTTTCCTATCCTTATTTTTTCTTTCCTCACCCAATAATTTTTCGTAATCCAGATTTTCCTCCAGGGCTTTCTTCTTCACTTCCTCAATGCTTCCTTCTACTATCTCAGAGTAATCAACTTCCCCTGGCTTTTTAAAGAAAGCCTTCCTGCCTGGTTTCCTGGAACCCTCAACCATCCTATTTTTTTTCAAAATAAAAATTAAAGATGGATGTAAATTTCTTTTACATCCAAATTTCTTCCCTAAAAAGAAAAGGTTAGGTTAGCGCCCTCGATCGCTCCGAAAAAGGTAGCTGCATCCACTACCTCCGCTCCGTCTATGAGATCCTCCTTTGTCAGATCCGGTACTACCTTAAGGGCCAACTCACAGAGGAGAATCCTTCCCCCCATCTCCATTATAGCATCCAGCAGCCCTGGAAGCTCGGGCATGTTCTCCAGCTTCATATTCTCCAGAAACCCTTTCCTTAAGACCTTGCCTCCTGCTGGAACGAAAAACATCACCACTTCGTATCCCAGAGCTGCTGCCGTTGATCCCAGGATAAAGGGGGGATACACACTCTTGGGCTCTGATCCATTACAGACTATTGCGCATTTTTCTGCCATTTTTTTACCTCTTTTTTAAATCTTAACCTTGGCTATGAATTTATCTCCTTCCTCCTTAAAGTCTACGAGCTCTGCTTTTTCTCTTTCACACCAGACCTTCACGCTGTTGCGAAAGCCGTCTGCGGTAGATATCACCTTCATAACATCCCCCGGTTTCAGCTCCCTTCTCTTCCTGCTCATTTTCACAATCGGCATCGGGCAAGCGAGCCCGGATGTATCCAATTCTATTTCTGCCATTTTTTTAATCACCTCTTTTTATATTTTTTATATATCCCGAATTATTTTTTGGTATATCTTGTTGATGGAGTGATTTGGGGAATGGTGGGATAGGGGAATGCCCCTTCGCTGAGCCTCATAGATCTTTTTGGAGTACGGGACTATGTATGTCTCCCTCTCATTCAGACCGGTTAATCGGAAAAACAGTCTTATCTTATCCTCTATCTCCCCTATTGGATTGAGATGGGAGGGAATAATTTTGGAGAGGATTGAGGAGAGCTTGTTCTGGACGGAGCCGCGAAATGTGTTGATAATAACGCTGATCTCTATGTCTTTTTCCAGTTCATTCCTGATATCCTTCAGGATAATACTGAAATCTCGAACGCTGTTCGCGGAGAAGGCCCCGGGATCCAGAGGAACAATCAGTTTATCCGAAGCGAAGATGGCGTTTGTCGAAAGGTAACCGTGACCGGGGGGAGAGTCTATCAGGATATATTCATACCCCCTCACCCCCTCCAGAACGTCCTTCAGTATCCCCCACGGGGCCTCTGCTTGATGGATGACGGTTGTTATTCCCGCCAGATCCAGGCTTGCAGGGATTATATCTATATTCTCTATCCTGGTTTTTAGGATCATATCACCTGCGGAGAACTCTTTTCCCTCACAATATGCCCAGAGGACATCCTGTATTCCGTGAGATACTGCATTTATTCCCAACCCAGAGGTTGCACTTCCCTGGGGGTCCAAATCCACAACGAGAACTCTCTTTCCCTGTCTTGCCAGCTCTCCGGCAATGTTTATGCAGGAGGTAGTTTTGCCGGCCCCCCCCTTGTGATTGGCGAACGTTATGCATCTGGTAGACATTTTTATTGGAATTAGTTCATATCAATTGGTTAAAATATAATTTGAGTTTATATTATCATGAATTATAAGTTTCTTGGACAAATCGATATCCTACGTGGACTCACCGATTGATTATATATTATATCTTAAGTGAAAGCACTATAAATATATATGTGATGGAATCAGACCCCGAGAGAATTTATTGAGCTATCTTCTCATCCAGTCTCCTTATCAACTCTCTGAGGGATTTTGCGTCTATGAGAAATACCATTTTCCCCTCAATCCTCTTTTTCTCAACCAGGAAGTCCGTCTTAAGAATTAGGGCATATTCTGCATCCTCTCTTGCTGACTTCGGTACCCCTATCGCCGGGCGCTCGCCGAGGCCGAAAATAATCACAGGTACGTGATGATATATACTAATTCCCAGGAATTTGCTCAGGGCAGTTAGATAAGAACCGATCAATATATTACATACCTCCTTCACGGCGTCCCTGCCCAGCCCATCCAGAATCTCGGGCTCTTCTCTCACGAGGATATTCTTCAACACCTCCTCTGACAGAGTTCTTGCATCATTTCTTTTGAATATGATCACAATTGTGGCATAGATATCCTCAGTAACCACAGAGAATATCTCGGTTAATAATGCTTTTGGCTCTGCAACGACGGTGGAAAGCTCATCCGCTTTTATCAGTTTAACGCATGGGACATCAAGGTTGATTTTACTATCCAGAAGCTCTGAAAATCCTATGCTGGCATTTCCCATACCGATTATTCCCACCTCCCTGAGGGCATCTTCTTGGACTTCAGTTAGGATAATTTCTTTAGCCATTTCAGATAATTTCTTTAGCCATTTCAGATAATTTCTTTAGCCATTTCATATAGATATTTATTAGCGTAGGATATAAATACATTAATGGTGTGATTCAAAATGTCTAAGATACTTACTATCGAGGATTCCGCTTTTGAGAGGAAAGCCATAGCGGGAATGTTAAAAAAGGGTGGTTATTTGGATATAATAGAGGCAGAGGAGGGAGAAAAGGGCATAGAGCTCTTCAAAGAGGAAAACCCGGATCTCGTTCTCCTGGATCTAAGGATGCCCGGCATATCCGGGATGGATGTCCTGAAAAAATTAAGGGAGATAGATAGGAGTGCTAAGATAATAGTTGTAAGTATAGTGAGGAAACAGGAGACCATAGAAGAGGCTCTAGATCTGGGTGCATTGGATTATGTTACGAAACCCATAACGAAAGATAGGTTAATTCCATCAATTAAAAAAGCTTTGGAGGGAGATTAAAATGGCAAAAATACTTATTGCAGACGACTCTGGATTTATGAGAAGGATATTGAAGAATATTTTAGCGAAGGCAGGCTATACGAACATAGTAGAGGCCGAGAACGGAGAGGAAACGGTAAGTGTTTATAGGGATGAGAAACCAGATCTGGTGTTGCTGGATATTGTGATGAAGAAGAAATACGGCACCGAATCCTTAAAGGATATTATAGGTATTAACCCCGATGCCAAGGTGGTGATGGTTTCTGCAGTAGGTCAGGAAAAGGTAATTGAAGAGGCTATGGCCCTTGGCGCCAAAGGCTTTATTGTTAAGCCCTTTAAGGAGGAAGATGTAATCAAGAGCGTAAAGGATATCCTGAGTTGATTCCAAGTGTTCTATGCTCCAGGGGATAATGAGGAGTACTACATTGTGAGAGATACCATCTTGTAAAGATGAAAGAGGATATGAGGGAATATCTAGATGCCTATCTAAAAGAGGCTGAGGAACTGTTACAGGGATTAAATTTTTCACTACTAAAATTTGAAAAAAATCCAGATGAAACCCATCATGTGGATGAAATTGCCAGATGTGCACACACACTGAAGAGCAGTTCTGCCGCCATGGGCTTCGATAAAACAGCGGACCTCGCTCATTCTATGGAGGATGTTCTACGGGAGTTAAAGGCTAAGGGAATAAAGAATAAGGATGTTTTCATAGACACACTCTTTATATGTTTCGACACACTGGAGAGCGCGGTAGATAGAGTAAGCAGGGAGAAAGAAGAACCCGAGGTCTCTGATCTGATACAGAAATTAGAGAAGATCAGAAGAGGAGATTTTGACACAACGGAGGAACCCGCGGGGATAACGCTGGCTGAAAAGCCCCATACCATAAAAGCCCTGCACTCCATAAAGGTCGATGTCGAGATTCTGGATAGATTGATGGAAGCGGTGGGAGAGCTCCTCATCACCACCATGGGATTGCAGAATCTAAGTGTGAAGTATAAGATCCCGGAACTGGATGAGAGCGTAGATCGTCTAAAGGGATTAACTGATAACATTCAATACGAGGTAACCGAGGCAAGGATGATCCCGGTGGGGCAGGTATTCAACAGATTCCCCAGAATGGTCAGGGATATCTCAAAGAGAGAAGGAAAGATGGTGGAATTTGTCGTTAGAGGAAGTGATATAAAACTCGATAGAACAATTCTCGACCAGATCGGAGAGCCACTGATTCATTTACTTAGGAATGCCGTAGATCACGGTATCGAGCCCCCAAAAGAGAGGAAAAAGTTGGGGAAAAAGGAGACTGGAAGGATAGAGTTAACTGCCAATAGGGCAAAAAATACCGCAATTATACAGGTCAGAGATGATGGACGGGGTTTTAATATTGAAAAGATAAAGAATATTGCCATAAGAAAAGGGATAATAAACCCCAAAGATGCCGGGAAGATGTCAAGAAAGAATATCCTTGAACTTCCATTTCTCCCCGAGTTCAGCACCTCTGAAAAGGTAACGGATGTGTCTGGGAGAGGTGTTGGTCTGGATGTGGTGAAATCGAGAATTGAGGAACTAAGTGGTAGTGTATATATGGACACAGAGGAGGGTAAGGGCACCAGAATTACATTAGAACTGCCTCTCACACTGGCTATCATTAAATGTCTATTGGTGACCATTAGTAAGGAGAGATACGCTATGCCCATCATGAACGTTTCCAGGATCGTCAAGGTGAAGCAGGATCAGATAAGGCATATAGAAGGGAATGAGATGTTCATATTGGATGGAAACGACATACCATTGATAAGATTAAGGAGTTTATTTGATCTCTCACGGGAGGACAAAGACAATCTGACTGTGGTTATTGTTGAGAAAGGGGGAGAGGAGGGGGGATTGGAGGTGGATAGCATTATCGGCGAACAAGAATTAATTATAAAGTCATTGACAAAGGCGCTGAAGAGGATACCGGGAGTAGCGGGAGCAACTATTCTGGGGGACGGGTATCCCGCCATAGTGCTCGACGTCGCCGCTTTAATATAAAATTATTGTGGAATAAAATGAGAGATCTAACTAAATTTGAGATGGAATCCATAAAGGAGGTAATTGCTATAGGGGCTGGACATGCGTCTAAAGCCCTGTCGGATATGACTGGAAAGAAGATAAGGGTTACGTTCCCCTCTGTGGGATTGTGCTCCTTAGAAAAGATAATCGATCTCATGGGTAATCCGGAGGAATTAGTGGCGACGGTGTATCTGAAGATGGATGGGAAAATAGATGGTAAGGAATCCCCTGTGGGGAGTATGCTCTTTATTTTTCCCCATGAGAGCGTGATCGAGTTTTCCTCCCTGCTGCAGGGAGAGGAGAGTTGGGAAGGCAAGAGAGAACTTACGGAGATGGATATCTCGGCCCTGAGCGAAACTGGGAACATCCTGAGTGGGGCGTCCTTGGCCGCGATGGGTAGGGTGCTGGAGATTGAGATAATAGAATCCTTACCCCACTTTGCTTACGATATGTTACAGGCAACTCTAAATGGTATACTCGCAGGGCTGGCTTCAAGGGTTAGGCGGGTGTTGGTCTTCAAAACCACCTTTGAGGTAGAGAAACATAAGATAAGAGCATATTTCTTTCTCATACTTGAGCCGGATTCCTTCGAATTGCTGATAGAAAATATACACAGAATATTCTATGAAATGTTGAAGGAATATGTGGAGGGGGAGTATAAGGATACATCCACATAATGGGATATGAAGGAAAAAATAAATATCTGTATGGGGCAGATGGCTGTGGTTGGTAACCCCCATATCCTGGAGGCACTTGGTATCGGCAGCTGTGTTGTAATCTGTTTATTCGACAGAAGGAGAAATATTGCGGGCATGGCTCATGCCATGTTGGGTAGATCTGAATCAGAGGAGGGTTTAAATCCAATAAGATTTGCAGATAAGGCAATAGATGCCATGTTAAGACGTATGTTTGACATGGGAGG
The DNA here is from genome assembly GCA_965602195.1 of uncultured archaeon. Taxonomy (GTDB): domain Archaea; phylum Altiarchaeota; class Altiarchaeia; order IMC4; family QMZM01; genus CBFCYF01. Next base: position 13,707 of record CBFCYF010000005.1, read on the forward strand.
TAAAAGAGAGGATATTAGGGCAAAGATGTTTGGAGGTGCGTCCCTGTTCTCAGATGTTAGCTTCAAAACGGGAGAGAAAAACATCAAGGCAACGAAGGAAAAACTAAGGGATGAGGGGATAATGCTGGTTGGTAAGGAGGTGGGGGGAAATCAGGGAAGGAGCATATGGTTTGACACAGAAACGGGGAAGGTTGTGGTGGGCAGAGTTTTTAGTCCTACGAAGGAGGTTTAATTGATGTAAGGATGGGTTTTCTATATATGCGTTCGCTCAGGTCTATCAACTCAAATTTTCTACTCACTCTTTGGGTCATTGTTTCTGACTTGCCGATAATCAGATAGCCTCCCGGATTCAGGGCAGTATAGAAGTTCTCCAGAACCTGCTCCTGGGTTTCTCTTGAGAAGTATATGAAGACATTCCTGCAGAAGATTATATCAAAGAACCGAAGTTTTTTTCCGGTAATGAGATCATCTTTGTGAAATTTTATCAATCCCCCTATGTTATCCCTCACCCTGTAACCTCCTTTACACGGATCAAAATACCTTTTTATGTAATCTGGGAGCATATCTTCAAAATTCTCGGGTGGATATATGCCTTCTTTTGCTATCTTCAGCGATTTATCATCTATATCCGTGCCGTGGATGAAGATCAGGAGATTATCCAACCTTTTCTTTAGATACTCACATAATAAGATGGCTATGGAATAAGGTTCCTCCCCAGATGCGCAGCCAGCACTCCATATTCTAACCACCCTTCTCTTTTCGATGAGCTTTCTGTTTATTAGCTCTGGTAGAATCTCCTCACTGAATTTGTGGTACATACTGAAATCTCTAAAAAACTTCGTTACATTGACGGTGAGTGCATCCATTAATTTTTCATACTCCCCACCATTTCCTATCAGGAATCTATCATACTCCCGGTAGGAATCGATATTGTTGGCATCCATTCTCGTCTTTATCCTCCTCTTGAGGGTTCCATCCTTATAGTTACTGCAATTAAATCCCCTGTCGATGGATATCCTCCTCTTGAGCAGTTCAAAGTCTCTATCAACGTCTTGTCGATCTCTTTTTATCATCTTATATATCGTTTATGGTGCATGTTGTTAATATTTATATTGACAGATAACCTAATAGTTATGCATAAATATAGTAGGTTAATGAAAGGTATTAAAATGAATAAATTAAGTGAGTCTCAGGAGGATGTTCTGAAGGAGATAGGAACCATGGGGTCGGGAAGGGCATCCACTGCCCTGTCCGAACTGATCGATGCAGAGGTTAGATTAAAGGTCCCTCTTGTGAGCTTGGTTTCAACGAAAGAGGTACCAGAGCTGGTGGGTGGCCCCAAACAGTTGGTAGTGGGGACCTACGCCCCCTTAGAGGGAGATCTCTTAGGGACTATCGTGGTTATATTCCCCATCAAGAGTGCACTAATTCTCTCGGACTTTCTGAGCAAGAAACCGCCCGGAACGAGTGAGGTTCTAGATGCGAAGAATAGGAATGATATCAGGAAGGTGGGGGGCATTCTCTCTCAGGCATATCTTGAGACCATAAGGGAGTTCCTCGGTCTGAATGCAAAGAGTGCCGATCTCAGGGTAGTTTCAGCCTTTGGAGAGTCACTACCCGATTTTGTCTTGTTGAATATCGATGAGGGTTCAGCCCTTCTTTTGAAGACAAATTTTGATGTGAGCTCCGCAAAAAAATTTCAGGGCGACTTTGTTTTGCTACTCACTCAGGAATCAGTGGGTAAAATTCTGGAAACCATAGACAAAAAATTTGGGTAGTACCTTAATTCAATTAAAAAATGCCCTTTGACATTAGAAAAGAGCTGGGGGGGAACCAGGTAATGGCCATTGTGATCCCTAATGACAGCTATACTGAGGGGATACTGGAGGTATCCAAACAGGCTAGTGATTCCTATGATAGGATATGCTATGTGAGCCTCAATAAACTTTTTAAATCTCTAATCAAGAGCCTCCAGTATAAGGATGTGAATGTTGAAAAATTCTACTTTGTAGATGCCATAACCAAATCCGCTCTTCCAGATATTAAAGATGAGGCCAATTCTACATTCATCCCCTCTGCCTCTTCCCTGCGGGAATTGGGCATCGCCATTAATGGTGCCCTAAACAGAAAGGTATACGATTGTATGATATTCGACTCCCTATCAACCCTACAAATCTACAATAGAGAGGATATAGTAGTGGAGTTTGTTCACAGCCTCATAGGCAGGATAAGACTATCTGACTGTGTTAGCATATTTAGCTGCCTGGAGGGGGATACAAAAACTGGGATGATAAAGAACATGGGGATGTTCGTTGACAGAATGGTACACCTTGAGGCACATACCATAATAGAATATGACACCACGATAGTTGAATTTGAAGCAAGAGGTGCAGTAATCTAATCATAATATTCACTCAACATAGCCCTCCCCTATTTTTTATCGATCTCACGTACCAATACCGAGAGAGAAGATGTATCGAAGAGTAATATGAAATCCCCCCCAATCTCACCCATCTTACCGGTAAACCTCAGTTGGATTATCAAAATGTGCTCTATCCTCGGATCCATGCCCAGCAAAACAAATTCCATCAGTGATTTCGCTATATTAAAAACGGTATAGGGTGTTGAATGGTAGAGCCTTATGCCCGTGAAATTTCCCAATTCAGTCAGGAAGGATGCCGTTAGTATGTTGCTCACTTCCCCCAAAGCCGACCTGTCTTCTCTATCTAAAATCTCTGTTGTTCCGATTCTCCTGTCGTTCAATATATCAGCGAGGGATAGTGCACTTTCCCTGGGTAACAGGAGCAGGCTTGTGCCGCTGATGTCGCCCATTATCCTGAGATAGAGAGCCATCACCAGCTTTTCTGGACCCCCCACCCTAGATGGTATCTCAGAAACGGGAAGAAATTCTACCTTTAACATGTCAATTTTAATATCACTCTCAACCATCTGGGAAAGAGACATGGTGGACTTTTTCATTCCCCTTTCAGATATCCTCCTCAGAATCTCTCTCTGCCTCTTATCTAGTTCTATTATCTTTTTCATGATCATGATTCCATTAAAATATGATACTGGCCATTAATATACTTTATGCTCAAAATATATCCGCAGAAGTTCTCCAACCGAGGTTGAATAGGAGATACACCCTCTCGGTTTGTGGGGTGGATCACCATCAAAGAACTCTGAGATACTGCCCAGGCCCGCATCGTAGATGTGCTCCTCAAATAGTGGCTGCAGAAATTGTTTTATTTTTGTTCGCCCACCACCCGCCTTAATGTAAGCCCCAACATAAGACCCCAGTAACCAGGGATGAACTCCTCCATTAAATCTAGAATCTTCTACATACCTGTGATCCGAGGGGGAGAGGGTTCTCAGACCATATCTCGTGAGGAGATCCCTCTCCACAACCCCAAGAATTTTTCTGCTCATGTTGCCGTCGATAACATTAAACTCCAGGGATAACGGAATGATTTGATTAGGTCTCAGTGAATTATCATCCAAGCAATCTGAGAGATACCTGCCATTCCAGTACCTATCTGGGAAATTCTCCTCAAAGTTTACGTATATTGATTTAAGATTAATGTCATCCCACGTATCCTCCATCAAATCAGCGAACCGCTCCATTATTCTCAGGGCATTATACCACAGCCCCTGAACCTCCACCGCGTTATTTCTCTCTAAGGGATCCATCCATGTACCACCTTCATGCATCAATAACCCGTTCCTTTCTCTCTCCAGGTAGTTCCTCATCATACTCTTCAAGGTCCACCAGTAGGTATGTAACAAACCCTTAAATCTCTCTACCCCCACACCATTCATGTACTGATACATCCTGTCTATCATCCAGAGAGATGTGTCAATATCACTATACTCTGCCTTTCCGCTTAAGAATCCGCTTGGAATCCCATCCCTGCCCGCTCTGTTGAGGAAATGCTCCAGAATACTTTTAGCTGTATCATACTCTCCCTTAACGAGGGTTAAACCCAAAAGGGAGATCATAGCCTCCCTCCCCCGCTCCCCAGAGTGAGGAAATCCGGCGATTACGGTTTTCTTGGAATCTGAATCTACGATAAATGTGCCGGCTGCACTCAGAAGAGAAAGGATGGTGCCCCCGGCTCCACTTGAAATGAATCTGGAACGGTATCTTCCGCCGTTCAAAAACTCCTTAAATGCTTGGGCGGTCTCCACCTCGGTTTCATATCCCAACGCAACCACTAGAAAATCCTCATCCATCAAGGATTCAATAGCTATATCAAGATATAGTGGCTGATACAAGTCCTCTGAGTGATTTTCACCCGCCTCTTTATCCCCGCTATATGATATATCCTCCCGCAACCTCCCACTGGGAGGAGTCTCATGGAAAGAAGCCTTGTCTGAATACAAGACCAGATAACCTTTCTCAGATTCCACAGCTGCAATGTTCTGCGAAAAAATTTTATGTTTGATGTTGGTGGAATCCCCCACACACAACTGTTCCCTGGCTCGAAAACTAACAACAGGATTTAACCTTAATTTTATGGGATCCGCAGACCTATTCTTTATGTTATAGATCACGGAAACGGCATTCTTTTCAAGCAGTGGTGCTATACGCTTAAGGATATGTACCCCCCCAAGGGAGTAACGAAATCCAACAGATGAGTAGCTGAACTCAAAATCAGTGAGATATCGATAGCCCTCCCCTAAGGAACCATCTCCGTACTCGGCTGCTTCCAGAGACAATATACATTCTTTGGTATGGATATCCTCGTACAGGCTGTTAAGACATAATGTCCTCTTCAGAAATTTTCCCCCGGAAATCAAAAGACCATGAAACCTGCTGGTATTTAACCCGAGGATGGTGGAAGAGGAATATCCTCCCAGCTTATTTGGGATTATCCATTCCAACTCCTTCGCTCTTCCAAACTCCATAGAGGACGGCTTAAACCTCACCAGGGGTTCCGGCTTAAGCCCGGTTAGTGTTTGCATTATTGTATCCTGGAGATGAGATGGGATGTAAATTGCGATGTTTTAGCGTTTCCGCCGAGATCGTAGGTAACTACCTTTCCCTCACTAAATACATCCCTTAATGCATCCATTATCCTTTCCGCCGAATCCTTCTCCCCCAGGTGTCTCAGCATCAGGACCGCAGAGAGGATGGTGGCTGTCGGGTTCACTTTATCACGTCCCGCATATTTCGGTGCAGATCCATGGACTGGCTCAAATACCGCGTATTTTTCGCCGATATTTGCTCCTGGGGCAACACCTAACCCGCCAACCAGACCCGCACAGAGATCAGATAGGATATCCCCGTAGAGGTTGGGGCACAGAAGTACGTCATAAAGCTGAGGCTTCCTCACCAACTGCATGCACATGTTATCTATTATCCTGTCCTCAAACTCGATTTTGGGATAATTTTCGGCTATCTTTGCCGCAGTTTCCAGAAATAAGCCGTCGGTGAATTTCATGATATTCGCTTTATGAACGACAGTTACCTTCTGCCTGTTTTCTCTTTCAGCGTATTTGAAGGCGAATCTCGCAATCCTCTCCGATGCCTTCCTTGTTATTATCTTAATCGACTCAGCAGCACTCTTTTCTCTGTCGATAAAGTGCTCTACCCCGCAGTAAATACCCTCTGTGTTCTCCCTTACCACCACAATATCTATTCCCTCATAACGTGATTTAATGCCACGAAAAGACTTTGCAGGCCTTACATTAGCATATAAGTCAAGTTCCTTCCTCAACGCGACATTAACGCTTCTGAACCCACTGCCAACGGGTGTAGTAATAGGTCCCTTCAGTGCCACCTTGTTTTTTCTAATGGAGTCGAAAACATATTCGGGTAGTGGGGTGCCCTCTTTTTTCATCACATTCTCTCCGGCATCCACCCTCTCTAATTCTATGTTGGCGCCTGCGGCCTCAATTAAGCTCAACGCTGAATCGATAACCTCAGGCCCAATACCATCTCCGGGGATTACAGTAATTTTATTCATCAGATAAGATATGGAATTCAGGGATTAAAATTTACAGCTTTAGCCTTCAGACACATATAAATTAATATGCTTGTTATTGACGGCTCACGGGGGGAGGGAGGCGGCCAGATACTGAGGACTTCGGTTGCATTAAGTGCCGTAACCGAAAGTCCATTGAGGGTGGTAAATATCAGAGCCAACAGGAGTAACCCGGGGTTAAGAGCTCAGCATGTGAGTGCCATAAATGCGGTGGCTGAACTCTGCAATGCACGTGTGAAGACAGTAGATACGGGCTCAAAGGAGATAGGGTTCTATCCTGGAAAAATCAAGGGTGGAAACTTTAATGTGGACATAGGAACCGCCGGTTCCATAACCCTGCTACTGCAGGCTTTTATGATACCTGCCGCCTTCGCAGATAAACGGGTTAGAATCAGGATACGGGGGGGTACGGATGTTAGATGGAGCCCCCCAATCGATTACCTGAGGTATGTTACACTGCCTGTTCTCGAAAAATTCAACTACAGGGCTGAGATAGAGTTGGGCCGCAGGGGCTACTACCCTAAAGGCGGAGGCAGGGTTAAGGCAACGATACACCCTATAGAGGAGTTGAAATCTGTTGAGATGGTGGATTGGGGAAATATTAAGGCTGCGGGGGGAGTAGCTCACGCGCACTCTGATCTTGAAAAGGCTCTTGTGGCAAGGAGGCAGGCGAAAGCTTCGCGTTCATTGGTTTATAAAAAACTGGCTAACATGCACTATGAGGGGAACATCGAGATTAAACAGGAGTACTGTAAGACATTATCTTATGGATCCGGCATAACATTGTGGGTTGAGACAGATAACAGCATCATCGGGGCAGATTCTCTGGGGGCGAGGGATAAAATCGCTGAAAGCGTTGGATCTGAAGCAGCGGTTTCATTAATCCGGGAGATAGATTCCGGGGCACCCCTTGACAGGTATATGGCCGACCAGATTGTTCCCTATCTAGCTCTTGCCGGGGGAAAGGTGAGGGTGAGCCAGGTAACAGGGCATACAAGGACTAATGTGGATATAGTGAATAAATTCGGGTTTAATGTCAAGGTAAAGGGAGATATCATAGAAGCCGCAAGACCTCAGACTTGATGTCCTTTAAGGTGTCTTCCATGGATCCATTGCCGTCTACAACAGTGATGTCATTAAAAGCAAGGTAATTATCTCTTACTTTCATCAGGAAATCTGGGGTCTCAAATATCTCATCTGTTTCGGTTCTGCTGGCTGAAACCACCGGGTCTACGTCAATAAAGAGTGTGACGTCCGGTTTTCTTGCGTATCTGTTCAGGTTTATCAGCCACTTTCGACTCACGCCCTGAGCCTGCTGGTAAGCGATTGTTGAATGATAGTATCTTTCTGTGATGACGATTTTATTGTTCTTTAAGGCTGGTTCAATCTCATTTGTTAAATGCTCATACCTGTCTGCAGTAAACAATAAAGCCAGGGTCTTCGGGTCAACCCTATGTAAGCCGGATAGAATCTTTCTGATGAATACTCCTATCTCATTTTGGGTGGGTTCTGCGGTAAGTAAAACATCTCTTTTTTTATCCCTTAGGAAATCATGGAGTAATTTAGCATGGGTTGTCTTTCCGCAACCATCTATGCCCTCAAGAACAATAAACATTTTTTCAGACCCCCCGGGTCTGCAAAAGCTGCTCTTCTTTCAGTTCTTTGATGTCGATGCCTTTCATCCCGGATGCCAGACCCTTTGATACCTTAAGGATAATCTTAGGGTCGTCGTAGTGGGCGGTTGCCGCAACTATTGCCTTAGCCCTGCTCTCAGGGTCCTGGGATTTGAAGATTCCGGAGCCCACGAAGTTTCCATCAGCCCCCAGAAGCATCATTAATGCTGCGTCTGCTGGGGTGGCGATCCCTCCTGCTGCGAAATTAACTACCTGCAGTCTCCCAAGTTTCTTCACCTCCCTAACCCTCTCTACGGGTGCCTGGATCTCCTTAGCGTAGCTGTATATCTCGTCTTCATCCATGCTCTGGATTGTTTTAATCTGGCCCATGATTAGGCGCATATGCCTCACCGCCTCCACGATGTCGCCTGTTCCTGCTTCCCCCTTGGTTCTCATCATGGCCGCCCCCTCCTCTATCCGCCTCAAGGCCTCCCCCAGATTTCTGGCTCCGCATATGAACGGGATGGTGAACTTCCTCTTGTCTATGTGATTTTCTTCATCTGCGGGGGTAAGCACCTCGGATTCATCGATCATATCAACCCCCAGCTCCTGGAGGACTACGGCTTCTGCAATGTGTCCTAGTCTGACCTTGGCCATCACGGGGATAGTCACTGAGTCCATGATCTCCTGGATTTTCGCAGGATCAGCCATTCTCGCAACCCCTCCGGTGGCTCTTATATCTGCTGGAACCCTCTCCAGTGCCATTACCGCCACTGCCCCGGCGTTTTCGGCGATAACAGCCTGCTCTGCGTTGGTTACGTCCATAACCACCCCCCTCTGAACCATCTTCGCAAACCCCTTCTTCAGCGGATCAGTGCCTCTTTTTACAGCCATTTTCTTATTAAATTAGATTAAGTTTAAAAAAAACTTTATATTATTTAACATGGATTGGAAGCTGAAATATGAGGAGATAGTTGAGGAGTTAGGCCTCGACAGGATCAGAGACAGGAAGGCAGCTGAAGTCCTGGATGGATTAGTTGAGGAGGGGGATTTAGGGGAACTGGAAGAGAAGATAAGAGATAGGGCAGTGATTGTTTTCGGAGCCGGTCCCTCCCTAAAGGAGGATATAGGAAGGGTAAAGCAGCAGGGTCTTATCGATAAATGCACCCTGATAGCCGCAGACGGAGCCGTTAAAGCATTAATGGAGGAAGATATTGTTGCAGATATTAACGTCACTGATCTGGATGGTGATCTTAGAGCGATAATATGGGCCAACGGGGAGGGTTGTATGACGGTAGTTCATGCTCATGGGGATAATATTAGCAGGTTGAGGGATGTAGTGCCTAAATTGAGGAACGTTTTAGGCACCACCCAAACAGAGGCGTTTGGAAAACTACATAATCTCGGAGGCTTCACAGACGGAGACCGCTGCGTTTCCATGGCACTTGAGGTGGGAGCCAAAGAGATAATACTGGCAGGCATGGATTTCGGCAGGGAGATAGGAGAGTATTCCGGGCAATATAACTATGAAAGAAAAATAAAGAAGCTGGAGATAGGGAAAAAAATAATAGCTGAACTGAGCAAGGAATTTCCGGGAAAGATTAAAAGGCTATGAACTGGGAAATCTAAATAAAACCTCTTTGAAGTTTTGGATTATTCCATCCTTCACCAACACACCCTCACCTATTAAAAGTGCAATCTTCTCATCTATTCCCCTGTTATACCCCCCTACTCCCCCATTGCCCTTAACCACCCTATGGCAGGGTATCTGCGGGTCATGATTCATGTGAAGGACGTTTCCCACCGCACGAGAAGCCTTAGGGCTCCCAACAGCCCGGGCTATCTCCCCATACGTTGTCACCCTGCCGTAAGGTATCCTCCCAGCTAACTCCAAAACTTTTTTGAAAAACATACTCAAAACAAAAGGTATATAAAAGAGAAGGTACACATATATAATATAAACTCATATTTCAGGAGTAACGGTGTCAAAGATGGAGCTTATCAATACAGGTATCAACGAGTTGAATGAGATTCTGGGTGGGGGAATTCCACAAGGTAATTCCATTTTATTGTGTGGAAGCTGCGGTACAGGAAAAACAATATTATCCGAGCAGTTTCTATTCGAGGGCGCCAAGAATAATGAGTTAGGAATTTATATATCACTGACGGAACCCAGGGATAAGATTATTCAGAATCTGGAGAACTTCAAGTTCTATGATGAGGAGTTAATGAACAAGGGCATGATAAAGATACTGGATATAACAGAAGATGCTCGTCTGATAAACCTCGAGCCTCTGACGGTGAACGGGATAATAAACATGATTTCCTCCATCATAAGAGATGCTAACGCCAAACGAGTGGTCATAGATTCAATAACATCAATATGTAACACACTGGGAAGTGAGAAAAAGATAAGGGAGTTCATATTTGAACTGGGACTTCAGATGGGTTATCTGGAGTGCACTACCCTTTTTATTTCTGAAGTACCTCCGCAGCGTTTCCAGTACTCAGTATATGGTGTGGAGGAGTTCGTTGCTGATGGAGTGATCCTCCTCAGTGATTATGAAGATAAGGGGGATCTTATAAGAACACTGCAGGTAGTGAAGATGCGGGGAGTTAAGCACTCCCGAGAGAAGCAGATTATGGAGATAACAGAGGAGGGAGTAGTGCTGAAACCAATGTTTGAGTTATAGTAGCTGTAAAGATCTGGATTTTTTTGTTGAAAGACGCAGATTACGGAGATGTGTCAATATCTACTTTGAAACCGGACTTAGTTAACGACAGATGAGCACTCTTTGCATTAGTTGGGGTTGGCAAACTAAGTATCTTCATATTCATGTCCTCATCAATTTCTATTGCCCCATCTACCATATAACGTAGAGTCATCTCTATCTGGGAATCGTGCATCCCTCTGCCCAGAAGGAAGAAACCGGTTCCGCCGGATATTCTTAACTTAGGCATTACCGCCCTCAGGAACCGGTATACTGTGTTAGCATCATTATAGATGAAGAGGGTGGAGAGGGAATCAAATGCAAACCTGTAGTATTCACTTTTAGTATGGAAATCTCTCTGAGCCTGTATTACCCCGATGGTCAGATCAGATAAGGCTATGGAACCCCCAATCCTTTTTATAGTATCCGTACTTTGTACGTCCTTCTTTGCATTCAGGGAGTAACCGTCAACCCATCTTAGAATACCTTTCTGCTCTCCTCTCGCCAGAATCCACCCATACGGTATAATCCTTGTCTTTAACTCCTCAGGGGAATAATTCATGGTGACGATCAACCCAGGTTCATCTCTTGTAACTCCGCCATAAATGTATTCCAAACAAAGGAAATGAGTCTCCATAGCAGGAGGGGCTATCAGGAGGATTGCAGTCCCAGGATAGAGCCCACCACCAATAAACTCATCAAATCCCCCTATACCCGTGGAAATTAACTCTGGTTGACTTACCGCATCCATATGAACTACCCCACATATTCTGTAGTAAGATAATTATGGTATTTTATCCTATAAATGTATTATCCCCCAGGATGCAGTACATCATTAAATCCGCAACCTAGTGAAAATCAAACAACTCCACACTAAAGTGTGGAGTACGCGAACGAAAGATCTACTTTCGTTGCGTGCAGATTCAGCAAAGCTGAATCTCGCATGTAACTTACAAATTCAGCATCAGCATCCATCTGCAGGCTAAAGCCTGCAGTATTCTGCTGAATTTGTAATAAAAACCAGCTGAAGAGGGAAATTAAAATTATCCAGTAGATAGCTATACCTCAATCAACTTCTTTGCTCTTTTCGCAGTGAGTTTCATTTTCATCAAAACAAAACCTAGATTGCAGTCAGGTTTTGTTAGTGCAACCATTATCGCCTTAGGTCCAACATCCATTACCACGATTTTACAGTCATCTGTTTCCGCATAAATATCATTCAATGGACCCTTTTTGAGTTCAAGTATCGTGGCTTCGGCAGCCCCAAACATTGCGGCACTCATCCCGGAGAATATCTGCAATTCAACATCCTGAGATATATTTGAATGGATTAATAAACCATTTTTGGTGACTAAAGCCACACTTTTTATATCCTGAACCTCTTGCCTTAAACCCTTTAACATACCCGCATATTCCTCTTTTTTTGATTTCTTCTTCGCAGGCTTCTCCTTTTCTGCAGGCTCCTCCTTAGGCTTCTCCTCTTCTGCCTTAGGCTTCTCCTCTTCTGCCTTAGGCTTCTCCTCTTCTGCAGGCTCCTCCTTAGGCTTCTCCTCCTTAGTGGAATCAATATCAGCCCATTCCTGCTCCAGCTTCTCCCATGCCCTACTAAGATTATCTAGTTCTTTCTGCCAGCCCTCACCCCCCCAACTATCTTTATCCGATACCACTTTACATTACACAATATACTTCCCAGTGCACCATAATACAGTATAAATATAATATATTGCTGTCATTGTTTAAAACCAAGAAACCGTTGTTAATAAGTGTACTATCCCCCCCACATATGTTACACTTTTGATTTTGAGTGTAAATAGGTATGAGGTGGGTTAGTATGGAGCTTTCAGTAAAACAGAGGTTTTGGATTGTTAAGCGGCGCCTGTAGGGGGCGAGTGTCGTTTTTATCTGCCATCAGGCAGGGATTAGTAGGCGTACCTTTTATTATTACTGGCTTAGGTTCCAGCGTGAGGGGTGGAAGGGTCTTGGAATAAAGTCCCGCAGGCCTCATACGATCCATAGGACACCCCAGGAGACGGTTGATTTAGTAATTGAGTTGCATGAAACCACGGGGTGGGGTCCTTCAAGGATTGAAGGATATCTACATCAGAATAAACCAGAGGGTGTTAAGTCCGTGGGCCATAACACAATATATCGGATCATTAAGCAGGCAGGCCTCAATAACCCACTTGATGAGCCTCGGAAGACGTGGAGTAAAAAGCGTTTCCAGCGCACAAAACCGAACCAGATGTGGCAGGCGGACTGGAAGCTTACAAGAGAAGACGGATGGATGTGGCAGACCTTCGGTCTGACACGTGTCTGAGACGAATGTCTCAGCCACATGACCACCTACCTGGACGACTATAGCAGATTCATACCCTCAAGTCAGGTGTTTGAAAATGCAACACATGGAATGCACTAGCTGTGCCGGAGGAAGCAATAGATGAACACGACACATCCAAGCAGATGCTAACTGACCAAGGAGTCCAGTTTTACACCTGGCAGGTAGATGTGAAAACCCAGTTCACGAAATACCTGGAACTAAGGGATATACAGCACATAGTAGCAAACAAGAGAAGACCAACAACGATAGGTAAAGTGGAGTGCTTCCACCGATCCTATGAAGAAGAAGCTTGGCGATACCCTAACCATGGGATGTACATACAACATTACAACTACGAACGTCCACATCAGACGTTGAATTATTCAACGCCTGCGGACATATATTTTAGAGAAGTGTAACATATCTCAGGGGATAGTTATACCCCAAACAGCATTAAGCCCACTATTTACTCATTATATCCTTTGTCCTATTTGCTGTCTTTATGATCTCCATCAGCACCAGACCCAGATTCGCCTTAGGGCTAACCATCGCCACTACCGTGGCTGTTGGGCCCGCATCCACAGCCACTAACTTGCAGTCCTCAGCCTCGGATATAACCCTCTTAACGTCTCCCTTGCCTAACTCAGATACCGCAGTTTCGGCAGCACCAAACATGGTAGCAGACATGGCAGCAAAGGTTTCGGCATTTACATCACTTGATAGTTGAGAGGCAACCAACAGACCATCTCTGGTTGTTATAACAGCTCCTTCCACATCCCCAATATCCTCAAATCCCTCCAGCAACTCTGCAAGCTCTTCCTTTTTTGATTTTGTCATTTAACCACCTCTCCCATAAAATTTAAGATTAAATAGATTAAACAATACTAGCAAATAATGAATCTAAGACCCTGTGGACATCTTCCTCCTTTAATTCAGCAGGTAATCCCTCCCTGACCTCTGAGAGATCCTTTGCTCTAACGGGGATAACATGTACTGTTTCAGGTATCATCATCTTTGTTCTGATTTCATCAGGAGATAATGCACCCGGAAGATCTGCCTTGTTAGCTGCTATTACACAGGGAAGTCCCGCACTCTTGCTCTTAATCAGCATTTCCTTAACCCTGGGGAGTTTATCGGGATTAGTGGAATCCACTACCGCAATTACCCCCAGAGATTCCCCACCTAATTGCTTTAGGATTGGGTCGAATCTCTCCTGCCCCGGCGTCCCAAACAGGTCGGCTGTGAACCCTGCATACTCCACCCTGCCGTGATCTAAGGCGACGGTGGTTCCCACCCTGTCAACCGAAACCGCCCTCGTAGACGCGGAATGAACAAAGGATGATTTACCTGCATTAAACGCTCCTGTTACCAGTATCTTGGGTATGTATACGCTCACCCCTCCCGGAGCTGAGATCTTGAATGGAACACTTACATCTTTTCCTGTTTTCTCACTCCAATCAACCTTTGATACAACGAAGAATTCCCTCAGAATTACCTTCTCCTCTATGGCCTTCAACTCCACTATCGCATCCGCGACCATCCTTAATCTATCCAAGACATCAGCATCATAGGGCCACTCGGTGAAAAGAAACGCCCCCGTAGCATTGTTTTCCTCAAACAGCTTCTTCCATATTTTTAATTCATCCATGGACTTCTCTCCGCAGTGATCGATCATAGTCGATATGGAATCATAGACAACAAAAGTATGCTTTGATTCGGTAGCATCTAACGCCTTTTTCAATGCCTTCGTAATCTCCCCTACCTTACTAGCATTAGACACGAAGAATTCATCATCTGAATGTGCATTTATCAGGGAGGAATATGCATCAATAAAAATGAAATCCCCCCTGTTCTTATAATCCTCGATATTCCATCCATAGTGCTCTATTTCACTCTCCACTATGGAACTCATCTTCGACTGTGAGATGTATACGCAAGAGCTGCCGGACTCTAATTCCTGAATCAACATCTGGTAGCTGAAGGGTGTATTATCAATTCCAGGGCACGCCCACAGTAATGTTATGGAGTTGGTTTTCAGACCTCCGCCTAAAAATTTATCGAGTTGGGGTATGTTGGTTGTGTGGATTTCACTCATCTCTTATCACCATTATCAGTTGTTGGATTAAAGTAGCTGGCTGTTTAGCCATTAGGTTATACATTGATTTATAAGAATAAAAGTATTTCGGTTTTGGATTATCTGAAGTGCTCATATCCCTTCCTTTTGATTTCAAATCTAGATCGGTCCTTGATTCCTGTGATTTTCATTTCTTTGGTGGTGGCTCCAATGGATGTAACATCCAGTCTTCTTTTAATCCTCTCGAAATTCTCCTCCGACGCGGTGAATAGCAATTCGTAGTCTCCCCCACCGTATAGTGCGTGTTCAATTGCATCTGTTTCCAGATCCACCGCTGTGTCCTTGGAGTCGTCTGAGATTGGAAGCTCATCCACACGTATCTCAAAACCTATCTCACTCATCCCTGATATGTTGAAGAGACTCACAGCTAAACTATCGCTTATATCGGTCATCGAGCTCACATAATCCCTTAACATCAGGGCTTCATTGGTCCTTGGCTCCGGCTCAAGTGCCTTTTTTACCGCTGAGCTATTTGGATCAAAATCTGCATCTTTTTCTAGGATCCAGCCACCGAGACTTGCGCTACCTAGATCTCCTGTTACACCGACCACCTCTTCGGGGTTGGCGGTAGAGCGCAGTACCGGTTTCTCTGTTAAACCCACGGCAGTTCCAGACAGAATGAGTTCATCTGCTTCTATGGTATCGCCTCCAACTAATTCTGCCTGGTATTTCTCACACTGCTCCTTCGCAGAGATGATTATATCCCAGAAATACTCCAGACTTATGTCGGGGCTGCCATAGCCGAGGAGGAACGCTATCGGCTCAGCGCCCATCGCAGCGATATCACTGAGATTTACTGTGACAATATGTTTTCCCATCTGTCTCCATGACATCTGCTTAAAGAAATGTGTTGGCCTGTATGCCATATCAACAGTAATTACCAGATATTTATCATCTATCGGGATGCATGCTGCGTCGTCTCCGATATTAATTAATCTGCTTAATTCCCCTATCAAGGCCCTCTCTCCGAGATCAGATAACCTCATTTTTATCTTTTTGGATATTTAATTCCAGGAGTTAATTAATTAAGATATGAAATCCACAGGTAAAGAGATGGAAGGGAAATCCCATCCAGTACAGGATCTGATACAGGAGGTTAGGGTGATCCTTCTTTCTCTTGGCTTTGATGAGATAGAGAATCAGATTTTCATCCCGGAGGATGATGTCTATAAGCAATACGGTTCTGAGGCGCCGGTGGTTCTGGACAGATGCTACTATCTGGCGGGGTTGCCAAGGCCGGATATTGGTCTGGGCGGGGATAAGATAGATGAGGTCATTAATATTTCTGCGGGTATCGATGTCAGGGAATTAAAGACTATTCTGAGGGAATTCAGGGAGGGATCTGTTTGCGGGGATGATCTCTGTGAGGAGATGGTCTCCAGATTGGATGTAACAAGTAAGGAGGCAGTCGAGGTTGTGGGGTTATTTGCCGACTTCATGGATATTAAACCTGAGGCAACCAAAACCACCCTACGCTCCCATATGACAGCCGCGTGGTTTCCCACCTTAAGGGCAATGAAGGATACCCATGAACTGCCCCTTAATCTGTTCTCCATTGGTTTAAGATTCAGGAGGGAACAACGACTTGATGCGACACATCTGAGGGCTCATTATGGTGCATCATGCGTTATTATGGACGAGAAGCAGGAGTTGGAGGAGGGCATGAGGTTAACAGGGGATATAATGAAAAAACTGGGGTTTAAGGAGATGAGATTTGTGCAGAAGCCGGCCACCTCCAATTACTATGAGCAAGGTACGGAGTATGAGGTCTATTCAGGAGATATAGAGATCGCAGACTGTGGACTCTACTGTCGGAAATCCCTTAAAAATTATGGTATTTCATGTGATGTGTTCAACCTGGGCTTCGGTCTGGAGAGGATTCTCATGGTGAGGGGAGGGAAGGATGATGTTAGGGAGGTTCTCTATCCTCAATTCTACAGTGATCTGGAGTTGAGTGATGAGGAAATAGCTAACTCAGCAGCAATTGAGATGGTGCCGGAGACAGAAGAAGGCAGTGAATTGGCGAAAGCTATAGAGAGCACTGCAAGAAAATACGCAAATGAGAAGTCTCCATGTAAATTCCCGGCCTGGAGGGGTAGGATTCATGGAAGAGAGGTGGAGGTTTATGTTGTGGAGAAAGAGGAGAACACTTTACTTCTCGGTCCCGCGGCCTTGAATGAAATTTATGGATATGATGGTGGAATCTATGGGATTCCGCAGGAGGCAGGTAAGCTGAAGAAGAACCTGGAGGAGATCAAGAGGGAGGGTGTTGCCAGTGGATTATCTTACATAAGGGCGGTAGCGAATCTGTTTGCGAGGGGGGTAGAAGAGTTAGCTGGAGGCGGCAGAGGAGACATCGTGAAGAAGTTGGCGTATGCTGTGGTGACAGGATCAGATGGAAAAGGAGATATTTTGATGCAGGTGAAAATGGCTAAGACCCCGGGGGATGTTAACATAAGGATAAGTAATAGGGCAAGGAGATACATCACCGCACATAAAAAGGGGATATATATAAAGGGCCCAGTATTTACTGCTGTTGTGGTCAGGTATACAAATTAGTTCAATATTTAAGAATATAATCGTACAATATATGTATAATAAATATATAATTATCAAACTGGAGCATACAACAAAATGACAGACAAGGTTAAGGGGGGATCAATAGGGTCTGAATTAGAGATTAAGGAAGAATTAGAGAAGTCATCATTTAGATTAGACACCATCAAAAGCCTCCTCGAGGAACTTGAGAGAGAAAAGGAGGAGG
>CBFCYF010000006.1:0-30992 GCA_965602195.1 uncultured archaeon
ATCCCCTTGTTCTCGCATCAGGTGTTCTTGGGGTTACTGCTTCTTCTATGGCGAGGGTTGCTAGGGCGGGTGCTGGGGCGGTAACAACGAAATCCATAGGTCCCAGAAAGCGGATGGGATATAAGAATCCCACAGTAGTTGAGCTGGATTATGGTTTATTGAATGCTATTGGTTTGTCATGTCCTGATCCTGCGGAGGCGATAGATGCGTTGAAGGAAACCCTTAAGCAGGTTAATGTCCCTGTTATTGCGAGTTTCTTTGCTGGAACCGTCTCTGAATTCGGGTATATGGCTGAGTTATTATCCGGTGCCAAACCTGATTTTCTGGAGGCGAATATCTCATGCCCGAATGTGGAGGACTCGCTTGGGAAGCCTTTTGGCTGCAGCCACCAGATGGCGGCTAAGGTTACTAGGGCAGTGAAGAATTCATGTAAGATTCCGTTGATTGTTAAGTTAACCCCTAATGTTGTGGATATAAAGGTTATTGCCGGAGCCGTTGAGGAGGCTGGGGCGGATGTTATTTCCGCGATAAATACTGTGGGCCCTGGGATGAAGATTGATGTGAGAGGGGGGAGGCCGGTTCTCTCTAACAGGGTTGGGGGGTTGTCTGGTCCGGCGATTAAGCCTATTGCGGTGCGGTGTGTTTATGATATCTATGATGTTGTTGAGGTTCCAGTAATTGGGGTTGGGGGTGTTGAGTGCGCAGAGGATGCAGTGGAGTTGTTGATGGCGGGAGCATCTGCTGTGGGTGTGGGGACTGCTGTGTGGCGTCACGGAGTTGAGGTATTTGGTGCGATATCCACTCAAATTCAGGAATTCATGGGGGAGGAGGGCTACTCTAATCTAGGTGAGATCATAGGTAAAGCACATGAATGAGGAGGTGATGTGGCGGTAGATGTTTTGATGTTGGTTTCAACCACAGTTGATTTTATAACTCATGTATTTTTTGATAGGTGTAGCATTATCTGTTTTATCTGGTCCTTATGTATTACTCTACATCATCCTTTTCTGCGTCTTTGGATTTAAGAGAGTGAAAAGAGCATTAATTGCATTGGTTGTGACCTTAGCTTTCTCTTTCGTTTTAACTTGGCTTGTGCTCATGGTGCTTGGTTCCCCTACTTATTACTCGTTCTTTCCCTGGACTGATTGTATAGAAGAGTATGGGTATCATTGTCCTCATGGATGTGTGTGTTATGCCGCCGGCGCCGTAACAGTTCTCATCTGTACAATAGTAAAATTTTGGCAGACTGTATCGATATTTGATGCATTAGCGATCATAATACTTCCCCCGGTAATCAGGAGATTTAGGGTTGGAAAAAAGGGCGATAGGCTTAAGAGATAACTATATCCTCTTAATCAGGATATTCGCACCTATTTTCTCCTTCCACGCATTCCTTACCCCCCGTGCACTTATTTACTATCTCGCTGGGATACGGTACATAAACACATTCAGCGATTAAGGTTCCCGGATTCCTGCAGACCGGGGTTTCTTTCTCAAGGGATATTACATCTATGAATTCACCTCCAGGGTAGTAATCCCTGTGACACATGTATCTCTCAACCACTGCGCCACAATCAGCGTCAGTGAAGCATTTCACATCTCTCGGATCTATTGTTGATGTGGTTATTGAAGTCAAGGGGGTTGAGGTTGTTGTGGTTGAGATGTCTTTTATCTCAGCAACCATGCGATAGCAATCATCCTTTACCTTATGGTTCCAGATTTTATCGCAGATCGACATATCCTCCATGACCTCTGCAACCCCCATATAACACGAATCTCTTTCACTTACATACACTATCTCACTGCATATTGAAGGGTCTTGTTTAGCCTTAGCGACACGTTGATAGCAATCATCCCTAATAATCCGATCCTGCACCCTGTTGCAGGTTGAGGTATCTCCTGTGGCTTCAGCAACCGCAGTATAACAATAATCCTTAGATTGTTGGTCCTGGATTTTATTGCAGATTAATGTATCTCCTGTGGCAGCAGCAACCAACTCATAGCAGTAATCCTTAGATATTTGGCCCTGGATTTTATCGCAGATTGAAATGGTTTTTTTGATTTTAGCAATATCCCTGTAGCAGTAATCTTTAGACCACTGGTCCCGGATTTTATCGCAGATTAAGTGATCCTCGTTGGCTATGGCAACATCACTGTAACAATCATCTTTCCGGGTCTGATTCTGGATTTTATCACACTCTGCGTCTTCTCTTATTGTGGAACTTGTGGTGTTCTCTATTGTGGTGGTATCCTCTAAGGTGGTTGTTGTTTCCTCTGTTCCCCCATCAATGCATCCACCGAGCAGGGTCATGAAAACCATGCCAAGAACCAGGTATTTCTCCATTGGTAACTAATTACTCGGCTTGGATTAAAAAGCTTTAATAAGAAAAAAGCGATTCAGTAGCCGAAGCAGGTGGAATAAGATTTATCTTCTGAATCCTAATCAGCTTAGATTATGGCTAATTCTGGTTTTTTGGATAACTATAGGGGGATAAGGGACAGGAAAGGCAGCGTCCTGTGTGTGGGGTTGGATCCAGCCACCGCCGAAATGAGAGACAAAGATGTTGTCCCAGGTAAATACTTCCATGGGAAAACGACGGGGGAGGGCCTTATGGATTACTGCATCGATATAGTCAAAGAAACATCCCCCCACGCATGCGCCTACAAAATAAACACTCAATACGTCCTCTTCCACCTTAATGTAAGGCAGCTTAGGAAGCTGAATGACGTGATCCACCGCCTCGGCTGCCTGTCCATCTTGGATCATAAACTAGGTGACATAGGCTTCAGCAACAACGCAGCATTATTCTGGATCCGGGAAAGCGGATTCGACGCCCTCACATTCAATCCCTTCGCCGGGAACATCAGGCAGGCAACAGCAAGAGCCCATGAACTTGACCTGGGAATATTCACCCTCACCCTCATGTCCAACCCTGAATCAACATGGGTTCAGAAGGATGCGGAAGTAGACGGAACACCCTTATACAAGAAAATAGCTGAGGAAGCCGGAAAAAGCGGCTCCGACGGACTCGTAGTAGGGGCAACTGAAGGCATTAAAGGAAACGAGATAAGGCAGGTAAGAGAGACAGTGGGAGAAGATTGCATCTTCCTATGTCCCGGCATCGGGGCGCAGGCAGGAGACATCAACAAAATCACAGACAATGCAGGAAAAAACATTCTGGTGAATGTAGGCCGAGCCATAATCTACGACGAAAACTCACAGGAGAAGGCAAAGGAATACCAGCAACTATTTAATGATCACAGATAAAAAAAATACCTGCTTTATTTCCTGATTATAGACCAAGTTAACCCCAACAACAGACCATATACTAGCTTGCTTACTAGGCTGATAAATGTATCTAACATAAACATACCACAGGAAATCATACTCAAATCACCGCCGATATCACCAACACCGAAATACATGATCCACCCCCCTAAAAAGATACCGAAGAGAAACGCCAGGAACCACCATAAAGCACCAACAAACAAACCTTTCTTGGTTGGGGTACTTCCCGGTAATCTATCATAGAATAAAATATAAATCAACCCGAAAACCAACCCAAAGAAGAGACCTGAAACTGAACCTAAAATTAATGCAATGACTAATCCAATAACTGAGCTAACCAACATAACACCCCTAGAGATGATTGGGTCAACGGGAGTGCCTGATAGCCCCTGAAGATAGTAGTCTGTAAATAGGGTTTGAGCTAATATCATCTCTATGAATGTCCCAAAATTTATTGACAGCAACGTTGTAATAACTCCAAAAACAGCGCCTGCAGCGGCCCCCACAAGCAGGTCTTCCATCAGTTTATCTGAGCTAGCCATGTATTTTAACTATATGAACGCCAATATTTTAATATGGAGTTGAAACAGGTGATAGTGGTCCGAAGAGATCTTGGGATGAGCAAAGGCAAACTGGCTGCCCAGGTAGCCCACGCCTCCGTTACGGCTTCAGATAGAAGTGAATGGAAAGATAAATGGGTGGGTGCATCACAGAAAAAATCCGTCCTCAAATGCGACAACCTGGATGAACTACTGGACTTATATGAGAAAGCAAAAAGAGATAAGCTACCTACCTCCCTGATCCGGGACGCAGGCCGCACTGAACTAGCTGATGGTACCATCACCTGCATCGGAGTAGGTCCCGCACCAGCTGACTGGATAGATAAAGTCACCGGACACCTGAAGCTGCTCTGAGTTTAATCAACCCATCTCCAAGAAGTCCCCTACACTGGAGCTGATTTCATTATCTGATTCCCTCCCCGATCCTCTGAGCGTTTTACACATCTTCACCACAGCCTCCACCGCTCTTTTCGCGTAATCAACCCTTGCATGAGCCTCCAACCTGCTCATCCCCGGGCCTGCAATTCCTAACCCCACAGGCTTCTCATATTCCACAGACAAATCACATATCTTCCTTGAGGCATGTTGGGCGACAATCTCATCATGCTGCGTCTGCCCCTCGATCACCGTCCCAAGAGCCACCACACAATCAACATCCCTCCTATCAAGCAGTTTCTTCACAGCAAGAGGCATATCAAATACCCCTGGAACCATAATCACCTCCACAACATCCGCCTCCAGGAAACGGGCATGTTCTTTCGCCAACTCCACCATAGCATAGGTTATGTCATAATTAAATTCCGCTGCCACAATCCCAAGATTAATTTTTTCCATCTTCGTAACCTCCCCTCAATATTCTTATATTTTTATCGGACCCGCATCATCGGAGCCCTGTCTCCTTCCTGTCCCCGCATCCTTCACAAGCTCTGCGGGACGAAACAATAGTTTAACCACATTCACTGCATGCTCCCTGCTTCTTCTTTCAGCAAGCACCGCCAACTCCTTATCTGTTTCAGCCTCATCCTCATGCACAAAAACCTCTATGATGTGGGTGTTTGCCATCAACTGAGCCTGAATTAATCCCGTCGACGCCTCATGAGCGCATGTTTTATCTACATCCTCTTGTCCGGGCATCCCGAGAGCCATCACTATATCGCATTTATCCTCCTCAATCAGCTTCTTGGCTTCAACAGGCAGATCCTTCACCCCGGGGACTGTGCGTCTGATAATGCTAACCCCCCCGCTATATTTCCTTATCTCATCTACCGCTGCCTTCCCCATATCAATCCTTGCAAAGGTGGTGTCGACTACCCCGATTTTAGCCATTCCCTGTATCCCTCTCTTATTTCATTTGTTTCCAGGAAAATTAAGTCATGCTCCTTTGCGTACTCTCTGGCACCCTCCCCGGATAAAGCATTATGGTTTGTTGAATCCATCATCTCACAGATGGCGGCTATAGGCGTTAACTTTGCCATCTTAAGCAGGGCCACAGAGAGTTCCGTATGCCCCTCCCTGTTTTCGAGACCAGATGACCTCAGAAGAAAAACATGACCCGGTGACCTGAACAACCTGCCGAACTCCTTGGGGGCATTCTCAGGTAGTCTGCTGCAGAATTCTGCGAGTTCCCTTACGGTGAGAGCCCTGTCCCTGTCTGTCACTCCTGTGAATGTACTCCTGTGGTTAATGGAAACAGAGAAAGATGACTTCTCATCGTAGGGGATGTCAGATGGGTTCAGGTATCTGAGGATCGGATATTCAGTGCTTGAGAATCTCCCAACATCATCTAAAAAAGGCAACCCTAATCTAGCTGCGATCTCGCCTGCAACAGCAGCACATATAAGCCCCCCTCCATCCCTCCTCATCCTTAGGATGTGCTTGGGGCCTATATTCTGTGCAGCAACCACGAAATCTGTTTCATTCTCCCTGCTGTCTCTGTCATGAATCAACACAAAATCTCCTCTTCTAAGAGCCTCAATAGCATTACCTATATCATCCATATCTATCCTTATCCACCACAAATTCGCCGTCTACCATAACCTTCCTCACATTCCCAGGTTCACATCTGTGAACTATGGCTGGTATCAGGGCGTTATTGTCCCTTATATTAGGAGCGTCTTTATCAATAAAAATAAGGTCTGCTTTCATACCCTTATCAATCACCCCGGTGTTTATGTTAAATGCTTTAGCTGCATTAGATGTTGCCATCCTCAATATACTTTCTGGGTCAACGCGTTCATTGAGGCATGAGATCTTCGACAGGAACTCCATCTCCCTGAACATGTTAGGGGAGTTTATCATGACGTTGTCTGTTCCGAGGGCGACATTAACTTTCGCATCCAGCATTTCCCTGACCTTCGGAAAGCCAGCCCCCAGGGAGGCGTTGCTTCTGGGGCATACCACAACAGAAATGCCTTTATGTCCTATTTTTTTTATTTCATCGACAGTTGCGTTTGTGGCATGGATTATGATATCTGGGTTATATTCCAGGACAGCTTCTATCTCACCTTCTTCCTCTCCGGCGTGAACCGCAATAATCTTACCTCCTCTCTCATCCGGTATCTGATCAAGCTGGTAGGTATTCAATCCGAGACCCTCACATTCCCTTATGTCCATGTTTCTGCCCAGTATTATGGCTCTGATTTTTGATTCCTTTAGGGCTTTTTTTATTAAATTCACTCCCCTGCGGCCTCCTTCTCTGAAATCCGCGAATGTTGTTGTGCCTGAGTTTAACATGTAGTCTATTGAATCCCTCATACCTCTCAGAATTCTATCTTCATGTGTTCCTCTGTACAGATGCCATTTCACACCCGCAGGGCCCACTGCGTCCAATACATTTAACCCTACTACTGCTTCTTTCGCAAAGGAGTCACCTATGTGGGTATGGGCATTTATCGGGGGGGGCATGGCCAGGTATTTTGTGGTGTTGATTCCCTCAGAAACAAATCCGTCGTTGACCTCTGCAATGGTTCCTCTCTCAACCACAATATGTGCTTCTTCAATAAATTCAAGGCTCTCATATGCTAAAAGGGAGGCGTTGATTATCTCCATTCTGTTATTAGGGTATATTGATTAAGGGAATAAATATACTCAAAAAATACTAATTACTCAAAAATAGGTAAGTTATCTCAACGAACTCTCACATAAGACAAATAATAGTTTAGGATAGATGTAATACATTATATGCATTACAATACTATCTTTATCATTCTAAATATGAAAACAATATAATAATAAATATAGCTAAAAAACAATTCTGTTTTATAACATATAATATAACAGAATTGTTTTAGTGTATTCTCTCCATATTTCTTAATCAAATAGTAATATGTTATATGCCTACATCCGCAAGAATTCTGACGGATAAGGATCTGAAGAAGCTCAGATTCGTGTTAGAATCGATAGCAAGGAACGAAGCTTGCCTATGCGATAAGCAGAAATGTCTGAAGTACCTAGATTCTATTGTAAGTCCCAGGTGCTGTGTTTGCAGGAAGCCTCTGACCGGTGAAATAGAGATAATCAACGAGCATAAGATGCATAAAAAATGCAGAAAGCGGTATCCTGGGTGACATTTCTGCTTTTTTGACTATGTATGTTTCATCTACCCTACACCTTGGGACAAAAACAGGCGGAATCAGAGTGTTAGATTTTATAAAAAAACATTGTGACAATATAAAGTTAATATCCTGGTTTCCCCGATGCTGTATATTGTGACAATGTGCTGGGGCATATTTTCCATAGTTTGGGTATTATCTGGCCATGATTTATACCTGAAAAAGCAGGGAACAGGAATTTTTGATATTGTGACAATATTTTTTAATGTTTTTGGGGTGATCTTAATAAGCTATATATGTTGGTGGCATAATCTACTTCAGTCAACTGAAAAATCGATTTTATATAGCTATAAAAAAGATTCTTTAAAAAATATCCAATAAATATATCTTATAGAAAACATATTTTTATAAAGTACATATTCTATCACATATGTTTCTAATATTCTGTTTTAATAATACTATTTTATTGCATACTCTTTTGCTTTATCCGGGCCCAAGACTCACGTGAGAGTATAAAAAAATAAGGGAATGTGCGATAACTGATACACTGAGGGCTCATATCCCTAAAATATCCTCGATTGTCTCAAGATACGCCCTTAACTCATCCGGCTGCCTATCCGCCATGTGAGCTATTCTGAAGGTCTTATTTGCCAACCTGCCATAACCGTTAGCAAATACATAACCTCTATCCGCTAATTTAGACTTCAACTCATTACAGTCAATCCCCGGTGTGTTCCTCACACAGGTTACTGTATCAGAACAATACTCCTTTTCTCTTGGAAACAACTCAAAACCCATCCTTTTAACCCACTGCCTTGTTATCTCCCCTAACTTCTCATGTCTCTTGAACCTGTTTTCAAGACCCTCCTGCTTAAGGATTCTATCTAGTTGATAATCAAGGGCAAACATATGTGGTATCGTTGGAGTAGCTGGTGTCTGTTTTTTGTCTAAGTATTTCTTGAAAACCTGGAAATCAAAGTAGTAACCTCTATTGCTAACGTCCTTTGATTTCTCCATCACCTGCTCACTAACCGAGCACACAGCCAGCCCAGGGGGGAGGCCCATCGCCTTCTGGACCCCAAACAGGGCCACATCAATTCCCCACTTATCAACATCCACCTTGATGCCGCCCATGGAACTAACGCAGTCTACGAGCAGAGAAACATCATGCTTTTTAACTACCTTTGCTATTTCCTCCAACGGGTTAGTTACTCCCGTAGATGTTTCGTTGTGGACTACAGTAATTGCGTCATATTCCCCGCCAGAGAGTTTTTCATCGATCCCGCCAAGCACCTCACGATTCATCGCACCCCCCCATTCCACAGAGAGAAACTCAGCATCCTTTCCATTACCTGCTGTGATATCATACCATCTGTCACTGAAGGCTCCGATCCCAACATTAAGGCATTTAGTCTTCACGCAATTCCTGATAGCGGCTTCCATCAATCCAGTTGATGAAGATGTGGAAATAAACACCAGATTTTCTGTGAGCATAAGCCTCTTCATTTTTTCAGTTACATCCTCTAAGAGTTCACTGAATTCCTTGCCTCTGTGTCCTATCATAGGGCTGCTCATCCTGGCGGCAACCTCCGGAAGAACATCTACTGGACCCGGGATAAATAGTGATTTTATCATTTTCAATAGTTTTTATTAATTGTAATTGTAAATATTAAACATGCGAAATTTAGGATAGAAAATGCCTGAGAAAGTCAGCAGAGAATCAGAGGAAGAAGGAGACGAACCTGATATGTCTTTGAACTTAGGGGATCAGGCGATAACATTAAGCTTGGAGTCGTCGTTATTCATCATATCGCTGCTGGGATTCCTCATCTCAATTTTAAATCCCTTCACAACCTCCGGTAAATTAGGATTAGTGGGGATTATGCTGCTATTTTTTCTAGCTTCCCTGCTCATATCCTCCTTTTATTTCCTCTATCTCTACCTAAAAAAGAAAGACAGCGACGGGAGAGATAAGCTTATAGTTTTTTCGGTACCCATCTTTTTGTTGATAACCACGTTTTTTATTCTACAATCAACCAGTATCCCCCTTGGAGGCTGGGCGATAGGAACAAGCAATCCATTAATTGCCAGAGACTATGTCGCATTCTCCATGGTATTTGGTATCCTTCTTCTTGCAAGTGGAGCAATCGTCCTCCTTAATGACATCTCCGACATACTGGTGAGGCACAAGATGGTGAAGGTATCTGCTGGATTGGTACTGGCACTTACATTCTCCACCATGTTACTCCATCTGGTCCCAGCACATACCATAGGTGAGCAGGGATATGGGTGGACTGGAAAATATCTCTCGGCATTAGATCCCTACTACTTTTACAGACACGCAAAGACTATAGCAAAAACAGGTTTCATCCCTGAGGTAGATGATTTAACCTACCCCACTGATCCGATATCCTTTGCATCCCGTAGATTCATGGTTTCCGTTCTGATGGGTTCAATCGCTACACTGCTAGAACCTATTGGAATAACTGTACATGATGTCGCCATGGTCTATCCAGGTGTTTTTGCCGCATTTACTGTTTTAGTCCTTTACCTGCTACTCAGAGATCTATTTTCGGATATGAAACCATACAACTACGCTGTGGCATTGTTGGGGGCATTTATGCTGATGCTCTCCTATGCGTTTGCATCGAAAGCGATCGCCAGTAATTGTGAGGATGACACCCTTGGAATGTTCCTGCTGGTATCCTCCTTCCTACTGTTTGTGATCTCACTCAGAAGAAGAAGCTATCTATTTTCCATCCTCTCAGGATTCTCCTTCCTGCTTTTGAATATGAGCTGGAGTGGTTACAACTACGGTCTTATGATCCTGGGAGTCTTTGCTGCCTTTTATGCAGTAACAAGCTTCATTCACAAGAAAAATTGTATAGAGCACATTCCGTACTACATAATTCCTTTTTTCATGGCCCATTTGGCTCCGTTGATACTGCATGAGTGTGGGGGGTCACCTGTATTTGCTATGCCCAGCAACTTAATCTTCTTGCCGTTTGGAGTAGCCATTGCCCTGTCCTTTACCCTGGAGGCGATAAGGGTGACTGTGTATGGAAAAACAGAGGTTAAGGGAAAGAGTCTTGAGGACAGGGTAGAGAATATCGTAGAGAGGAACATATATCCTATCTCCGGGCTGATAGTGGTTGCGAGCATCGTGTCATTACTGGTCCTGGTCGGAGGCCCCGAGAGAGTTATAGGCTATGTTATAAACACATTGGAGGGAGCCAAGGTTGGGGATATCATTGGAAAGACCACAGCCGAGCAAAACCCATTATGTGGTGGATTAAAAGGCAATATCCTGGAGAGGGCATACCATATACTGCAAAGAGGCTGTCTACTGGCATTCTACAACAGTTTTGGCATAGGATACTGGTTTAGTCTGATAATGATCCCTGTCCTTTTGTATTTTATCCTGAAGAAGAGAAGTCTTGGGGCAGTGTTCATGTTGTCCTGGGCTCTGCCTATGATATGGGGTGTTGCTAATAAATCACAGTATCAGTTCACTGCCAGCGTTCCCATCGTGGCGTTGGGTGCAACAATTGGACTTATTATGGCGATGAAAAGAGAGGACTGGGAAACACTTAGGGTTATCCCCACCCTGATCCTGCTGGCGGTCATATTACTGTTGCCGATGCTACAGGCTATCTCCCCCGTATCTGTTAGCCCTGTAATAATAGGTCCATTTGGGGGTCTCAGTGCAATACATGCAGGTTTAGGGGTTTCTGAGCGGATATACTGGGATGAAACACTGAAGTGGATAGGCAAGCAGCCGGAGGATACCACTGTGTTAACCTGGTGGGACTATGGGCACTGGATTGCGGCTATTTCTGAGAGAACCAGCATAGCAGACAATACCAAAGGCAGACCCTTCATAGTGCAGGATCTGGCGAGATTCCACGTACTGGTGGAGAATGAAACAGAGGCCTTGGAAATTGCAAGGAAATATAACTCAACTAATGTCGTTATAGACTATACCATGATCGGAAAGAGTGGTGCGCCGCACTTTATAGCAACATCGGGTCTTGGCGGCTACATACCCCCAACGCAAATGAGTGTGGAATGCTCAGATGGCAGAAATTGCGATCACTTGGTTGATGATGAAATGGAGGGTTATGCCTCTGTTTACATAGGCGGTAACCAGAGTGGTTCAATACTGATAGACCTCGGAGGCATATATGTTATAAATAGGACTGAGATGCATTTGTGGGATCTTGACGGCAGGTATTATCAGTATAAAATAGAGGTGTCTACTGATGCAGTAAACTGGCAGGAGGTTGTTGACAAGACAGATGGTGAATGGCGTGGGTTGCAGGCTGATTCCTTCAGCGATGTTAATGCAGCTCTCGTAAGAATAACCGGAACATATGCTTCTGTGGAAAATGAATTCCGGGTTCTCGGTGTCAGGATATATAACCCAAAATATGATGGCTCATATGCAGGGTATGGGCAGTGTTTACCTATACTGGGAGGTGGCTGTCAATTTTATCGGGGGCGTAATAAAAATGTTTGTGATAACTTCTTAATTAACAGAAGAAACCTGAAGGAGAGTTGGGCGTCGGATGATGGCGGGGGCTTTGACAAGGTAAGAACTATAGTGTTTGAGTGTAATTCCTATATAGTGGGCCTCATATTCAACATAAAGAATGACAGGATATCCTCTGTTGAGGTGGTAGATGATCGTCTTGACACAATATCCTGGAAGAACTGGCAGGATCTACACCACGACTCCGTGTTGGGGATCCAACCCCTGATAGGGAATAAAACCAACATGGGAGTTCTGACAAACATTGTTACATATGCAGATAATCCCCAGAACTATGTTGATTTCCCGACATTTAAGCTTTTGGTCTACGTCCCTGAGGAGTTTAATAATTATATGATGACCCGGCTTTACTTAGGTGACTATATGGATGAGTATAAGGAGTTTGGACTTTGCGATCCCTCCGTAAGGAAATTAGAACACTTTAAAATAGTCGGTGAGTTTAGGGGGGATTTGAAGTCCTATTATTCTGGGGCTGATAGCTCCCATCTGGGCTATGTCAGGGCCTATGAAATCAATTATCCTGAGGCTGAGCAGTAGATGGCAGATACCCTACTCTATTTGATTTCTGGAATTCCTATCAGAAAAACCATAAATATATAACTACCTATCTACAAATAAGTATAACATAAAATGGCGATTGTCAGGAAAATATCTGATCATAAAAAAGGACAGGCGAGTATTGAGTTCCTCGTCACTATTGCTATGATCCTACTACTCTTCAGCATTGTTATGTTCTTTGCCTTTAAAAAGACCAAGGAGAGTAATGAGTTCAGTGCGTCATTGGATGCTAAAAGGTTCTGTAAAAGCATTGCAAATAACATAAACACCATCGCGGAGCAGGGCCCTGGATACTATAAATATCTTAGCATTCCTGAAACCCTGTTCGGGGGAAGCAGCTATAACATAAGCACTTACTCTACTTTTGTGGAGATTGCGTGGGATAGTGACTACAGCCCGTGGAGTACCCAGATAATCACCTCTAATGTCAGTATCTATTGCAATGGTTCGTCTGTTGATAATCTCAGCAGGGGCCTGATGTTTATGAATAAGGTATATAATGATGACGGTAGAGTGATAATTAGTTGTCATCTGCCTGATTTGAAGGTGGTGAAGGGGACTATGGTGCCAAGAGAGGTAGTTGGCACTGAAAATATTAGTGCGAGTGTGGATATAGTCAACTTCGGACCAGCGGACATAAACCAGAAATTCTCCATAAAATTTAATAATACCGACACCCCGGATGTATACTCTGTTAATGTATCGCAAATTGGTGCTGAGGAAACAGTTACCGTCCATGTGAACATAACAGATCCGGCGATGGGCAATTACACCATAACACTAGACGTTGATGATGTGATAGAGGAGAGCATAGAGCATAATAATCGCTATTATACGGAAATTATCGAGATAAAATGATAAAACCGATTGGGAGGAGAGCCCAAGCGTTCAGCACTGAATTCGTACTTGCATATCTTATATTCATGCTAGTGTTTAGCATGACAATCTTCCTCTGGAATACCACTATCCAGGATATCATCCACTCGGAGGAGGTATATGAAATGAAGGAGGTGGGGGTTGACGTCACCGAAAGATTAATACGGACTGCCGGAGTTCCCGAAGACTGGACGAATGATAGCAAAAATGTGACAGTCATAGGTCTCGCAACTGAAAGCAGGATCCTGGATGAGGATAAGGTTAAGGAATTCATAGAGATGTACAATAGTTCAAATACAAATTACGATAACTACAAACACCTGATGAGCCTGGGAGGTTCCGACATAGGACGACTGGGCGGCTTTGATTTTGAATTCAGAATTGATCATCTGAATGGAAGTATCTACATCCTGGATGGACTAAACTGTAGCACTGGGAGACCCCTGAATCTCAGCTCAGATGCACAATACATCACCACAAAGAGAACAGCCATACTCACTGATGAGATCGTGAGGGTTACCATGACTATATGGAGGGAAGAATAAAAAAACAGGGGTTATTCTGGATTCTGTACTCGCGCTGATATTGGCTTTCCTCATAGTTGCCGTAATTCTTGGAGCAGCTGTATTTGATGTTTATAAACTCAGCTACTGTAACAACAGACCCCAGATGCCCGCGCATTATTAATTCAACTTAATGAGTATCTCAAAATTCGTTTAGCGAATTTTCAAATCCAAATCTCTGATTGGTGGGGGTAGTTGACCTGGGATAGATGAGATAAAAAAGCATTACAGATTGCTGAATTATCCACCCAATATGTTTTTATTCTATAATCTCCAATAAGTAAATTACTACCAATTATGAGGTATTCGATGCCTTCTAGCACCAATAATCCCAAGGGGAAGAAAAAAGAGAGACTTGATCTTCTTAAGGAGCAGAGTGATAAGGCGAGGAGGCTGGATGAGATAGTCGCTAAGAAACTGCAGATTCTGGATGATATCAGCAGGGTTACTACGGAGCACTCTGGATTTGAGAAAGAGCTGGCAGAGCTAGAAAAAAATGAGTCGGAGATTCTTGTAGTATTATCTGATCTTAAGGAAAAGACTTCGGGGATAACGCAGGAGATAAAAGCAATCACTGCTGAAGAGAGGGAGATAGGGATGGAGATTCAGGAAGATGAGGAAAGATTGCAGGAAATTAAGGGCAAAGAGCATCAGGTTCATTTAGGAAAGACATCACTTATCGAGGAGCAGAGCAAGAACGATGAACTCTTGAATGATATTATTAAGAAAAGAATAAAGCTTATGGGCAAAGTCAGGGAATTGATGGATGAGAGGTGCGGGTTAGAGAGGAGTCTGGATGAGACAGAAGCTGAGGAGATAGAGTTAGATAAGGGCATTACGGATATTCAGAGGGATATAAATACAAGAATCGAGAGGATGAGTGGGGAGATAGACAGGGCGGATGGAACGCCGGAAATAATGCCTGAGGAACTGGTGGAATCGGGGGCTGAGGCTGAGGTTGCGGAGAAGCCTGCTGAGGGTGAGGTGGGGCCTGCTGAAGGTGAGGCTGAGGTGGGGTCTGCTGAAGGTGAGGTGGAGCCTGCTGAAGGTGAGGCTGAGGTGGAGCCTGCTGAAGGTGAGGCTGAGGTGGAGCCTGCTGAAGGTGAGGCTGAGGTGGAGCCTGCTGAAGGTGAGGGTGAGGTGGAGCCTGTTGAAGGTGAGGCTGAGGTGGAGCCTGCTGAAGGTGAGGCTGAGGTGGAGCCTGTTGAAGGTGAGGGTGAGGTGGAGCCTGCTGAAGGTGAGGGTGAGGTGGAGCCTGCTGAAGGTGAGGCTAAAGAGGAGTTGGAAATAACCGATGATGTAGTGGGTGATCTAAAGGAGGTGCTGGACATCATAGATGAACTCCTGGAAAAGCTGCCTGATGAGGTCGTCGATAAATTCCTGGAATCAGAAAGTTACGGAGTATATGAGAAGTTATATGATGCCATAGAAAATTATAAAGGAGAGGATGAACAAAAAGAATATATAAACGAGAAATCTAAAGGAGTGTTGATGGCACTTGATGATCTCCTGGAGGAGTTACCTCCAGATATCATTGATACATTTTCGAAATCAGATAATTATAATAAATACAACAGGATATTGAGTATCTTTGGGTTATAACCGGGAGAAGATGGGTCTTAGGCATATACTAGGGGAGAAAAAAAAGGATAAACAACCTGAAGAGGTGGTGCTTCCTGAGGGTAAGGAGGTGGTGGTGGAGAGTGAAGAGGATTTCTTAGCAACCTGTCGAAATCTTGAAAAAGAGTTTATGGGTGTTATGTGTTTAACATGCGATGTTGATGGTGAAAAATACAATACAAGTCTTGTGTTAGATAAAGGGAAGGTGGTTGCATCCACCTTGGAATATGCAGGTAGAATAGAATACAGTAACGTTGCTGTGGGTGAAATAGAAAACAAGCTCAGAGGAAAAAAAGGCAGTATGAGTCTATATGAGTTGGAAACAGAGGATGATTTGAATCTAATGCTTGAGAGTAATCCGGAGGCCAGGTTAGAGGACTCGATTCCATTAAGTAGTCTGGGGATGAAGATAAACTTTAATCTGGAGGGATATGAACGAAGCAAGAAGACAGGGGGGTTCCAACCCATTAAACTAGATGACCTGTTTTCTAAGAACAAATTCAATCTCTTGGAGTTGGCAAGGACTCCTCTAGATCAACAGATGTCAAAGCATATTGATATGAATGCCCTCCTAGACAAGCTGGATGCAGGGAAGCTGGATATGGATCAGGTGAGAAGTATGCTCCGGGATGCTGGAGAGGAGAATGTCAATGAGAGATTAATGGAACTGAGGAAGAGAAAAAAAGAAAGAGACCTGAAAATCACCCAGAAACTATCTAAAACGAGGAAAGAGCAGAAATCTAAAAAAGAGTCTACTGGTAAAGAAAAAATAAATACTCCGATCGATAAACTCTATGAAATGGTGCAGGAAAAAGGGAAAGTTAGCATAAATAATGGGCTAGCAAAAAAACTGGGGGTTAAAAGAGCTCAAATTGAGGGATGGGCACTGATTCTGGAGGATCATAACCTTGTGGAATTACATTACCCGACTATCGGGGAACCCGAGATTAGAAGGATTCAGGGAAGTTAAGATGAGTGAAGAAAATAGTATTAAAGAGGAAAAAGATGGAGGGGGTGATATAGAGACGTATGAAATTGAATTAGAGGGAGTTAAAACAGAGGTACATGTTGTACAAAAGGAGTATGTCCCAACTTACTCTCTGGCTATCCCTGATGTTGATGTTGCAACCTTAGCTCTTCTGGATGACATTAAGGGTAAACTGGTGGGGGCTGTGGAGGTAAACAGTACTGATGCCCTTGACTCTAAGATAATGAATGAATTAAAGAAGCAGTTTACGGAGGATGCACAGATATTGTTGGAGGAGGAACTCCCACACTTAGATAAAAAAGCAAAGGATTATTTTACTGTTGTAATGCTTAATGATCTCCTTGGTCTCGGTGATATAGAATTCCTACTCAGTGACGACCATATTGAGGAAATAGTGGTCAATTCTGCAAGGGAGCCCATAAGGATTTTCCACAAAAAATATGGCTGGATGAAAACCAATCTCGCTATAGATTCTGAGGTAGAGATATTCAATTACGCAAATATAATAGCAAGGAGGGTGGGCAGAGGGATAACAACCCTTGAGCCGTTACTTGATGCTCATCTGATCACAAAGGACAGGGCGAATGCTGTTCTCGC
The DNA here is from genome assembly GCA_965602195.1 of uncultured archaeon. Lineage (GTDB taxonomy): Archaea > Altiarchaeota > Altiarchaeia > IMC4 > QMZM01 > CBFCYF01. The sequence goes on from CBFCYF010000006.1 coordinate 17,155, forward strand.
TCCCATATCAACTAAAGGCAACACCATAACCATAAGGAAATTCGCCCGTGATCCCTGGACTTCAACTGATTTCCTTAGTAATAAAACCTCTAGTTTCGAGGTTCTGGCTCTGATATGGTTGATAATCCAGTATGAGATGAACATGCTGATATCCGGTGGCACGGGTTCCGGGAAAACATCTTTCCTGAATGTGTGTATGCCTTTTGTTCCCCCTAATCACAGGATTATCTCCATAGAGGACACCCGGGAGTTGCAGTTACCGGAGTTCCTTTACTGGTGTCCTCTAACGACCAGACAGCCTAATCCTGAGGGTAAGGGGGAGGTTTCCATGCTGGATTTGGCGGTGAATTCTCTTAGAATGAGGCCTGACAGGATTATTATGGGTGAGATAAGGAAGCAGAGGGAGGCGGAGGTTCTTTTTGAGGCAATGCATACCGGGCATTCTGTTTACGGCACTTTGCACGCGGATACCTGTGAGCAGACAATAACCCGGCTCACCAATCCCCCAGTGAATATCCCGCATAGTATGTTAGATGCAGTGAATCTGAATGTGGTGATGTTCAGGGACAGGAGGAAGGGGTTTAGGAGATCACTTGAGGTAGGGGAATATGTGGTAGATAAAAGTAGGAGGGATGAAATAAGGTATAAGCCTAAGCTCCTCTACAAATGGAATCCAAGAGATGATGTGATAGAGCCTCTATTCAAAAGTAACAAGGAAGTCCATTTATTTGAAAAGATAGGAAGCCAAACCGGGTTAAATATGGGGGAGATCGAGCAGGATCTCGCTACCAAGAAAAAAATCCTGGAGTGGATGGTGAAACATAAGGTCAGAGCTATATCTGATGTGGGTAAGGTGATGAACAGGTATTATGTAACCCAAGACACCCTGGTGGATGTGGTGGAGAGAGACCAGGATCCGGCTAAGATACTGGAGTAACGAATATTTTTTTATTGTATACTAAAGTATACAAGTTAAAAATTGCGAAGCAATATTTTTTTATTTGATTACTATATATATATATCATGGATTTTAATTTCAGAATACCTCTTTTGCTATTATGCCTCGTCGCTGCCTCCATGTCAGCGGTATGGGCGGGAGAAAACAATACTGGGGATGATGTAGTGGCTTATTTCTTCTACAGCTCGTCATGCCCACACTGTGCTGATGAGAGACCATTATTAGAGAAATTAGAGCAGAAGTATCCAAGGCTGAAGATAGAATACCTAGAGTCGGGCAAAAATGCAGAATTGTTTGGGGATATGTGCAAAAAGTATAACTGCGTGTGTGGTCTGGTTCCTGCAACATTTATTGGTGATATGGTTTTTGTGGGATTCAGCCCACATGAGGGCGGTTTAGTGTACATAGAGAGTTACGGAGCATACAGAGGATGCCCTAATCAGATAGAGAATGCTATAAGAGCCTGTTTTAATCTATCCTGTAAAATCCCCTCCGGGCAGGTGATAGAAATATCACGGGGGGCCCCTCTAGTTCAGGGATTACTGAAGAGTAATCACTCAGTTGTCGCCAGTGTTACCCTCATCAACAACACATTAATCAATGATACGCTAAATAATCAAACCTTTGTGGTTGGGTGGTGGACCAATGAAAGATTGCGGTCGGATATCCAATACCCTGATGTTGTTGTCTTCATTGATTCGGTTACTGGGGAAATCCTTGGAAGCGGAGAACCAACAGAGCCCATCAAGGGTTTAAGCAAGCCCGTGCGTGGTCTTGATTTCATGCAGATTTTCATTTACCTGATGATTTTATTGTATTTTAGCTTATATCTGGTTTTCAGTAAAAAAGTCGAGAAAAGGTATTGGGTTGTTGCGGGGATCGCTGTAGCGATTATTTCAGTCTTTGCTATTGTCGCCACAACACCCGATGAGAAAATAGAGGCCTTTGCAAAGGAATTTCCGTTCCCCCTATTTGTGGTTATCCTGGCTCTGCTGGATGGCTTCAATCCCTGCGCATTCACTGTTCTTGTGGTTTTGCTTTCCTTGCTGACCCATACCCGCTCAAAAAAGAGGATGGGGGTAATAGGTTTCGTGTTTATCCTGACATCTGGGGTGGTGTATTTCATCGCGATTATGCTTGTGATTCTGCTTATCTCATCGTTAACTATGATGGTCGCAGAATATGAGGAGCTTATGTGGAAGATGATAGGGGTGGGGGTGTTAATTGCAGGGAGCGTCAATCTAAAGGATTTCTTTTTACCGGGGAGGGGTGTCTCATTAAGTATCTCAGATAAACACAGAAATGAGATTTTTCGGAGGGCTGGGGGGGTAACCCGGCGGGTTCAGACTGCGAGGACCAAAAGGGCCTTGGCGATGGCTGTTGTTGGTGTGGTGTTTCTGGCACTGTTTGTTAATCTGGTTGAGCTGGGGTGCTCTCTTGTTCTTCCTGCGGTATATGCGGATGCGTTGAGGAATGAGTGTAGGGTGGGAGGCGGGCAGAACATTAACATAATCTCGGAGTGTTTCCTTGAGGCGATAGTTTACACGGCACTCTACTGCGTCGTTTACGTTATGCCTCTGTTTGTCATCCTGTTCGGTTTTCTGCATACATTTGAATCCCAGAGGTTGACGGAGAAACAGGGAAGGTTCCTGAAGCTGGTTGGGGGTCTCGTAATGTTCGTCCTGGGAATAATTATGATATTTAAGCCCGGACTACTAATGTTCAGTTAAAAATGAAACGTTTTATTCTTCTCCTGATTATTATTTCGGCAGTGCCCTGTGTGTGTGGTACTGAGGTATCTCTGGACATAGACAAGACAAATATAACATTAGGGGAGAGCGTGGTGTTCCATTTAGTTGTGGAGCTGTCTAAACCGACTGGGGGGCATTTTCTGGTGGAGATAGAGGAATCCCCTCGCAGGTATAGCCTCGTGCATCAATTCCTCGAGTATTCATCCTGTAGTTCATGTGGTGGGCAGCCTCTCAGCCAGGATGTTAATGAAGACTACACCTACACGCCGAAGGAAGCAGGTAATTATGTTGCAGAGGCTAACTTCGATGGAAAATGGGATAAGGTAGAATTCACTGTATCAGCTGTTACCACCACATCAACCTCATCAACTTCAACAACAACCTCCACGTCAACTATACTTGCCACAAGCATACCCTGCATTCCAGTGCATTGTAATAGGCTCTGCTACATATACTGCGGATGCATCAATGACACACAGAAGTGTATGGCTATTGAGGGAGCAGGTATGGTGTGCAGGAATCCCAGGTGCCCTATGGATGAAGACTGTGTATGTGACACTACCTCAACATCATCCCTTCCCACCTCAACCTCTGTTGAAGAAAACATGGGGGATGGGATGTTCAGCTTATCTTCTCTCGTCTTTTATATGCTGGTTCTCATTATTATTCTGGCGGTTTTTACGTTTCTGTTAAAGTCCCGCAAGTAACTGGATTGAGAGGCAGAGGAATATGGGTATACTTGAAGCAAGGTTGGGAGATGAGAACTACGGGAAGCTGATGTCTATTGAAAACAAAAAACTTCATCGGTTCATCAGGGATTATGTGGAGTTATGCAATCCCGATAAAGTATTTGTCTGCACCGACTCCCAGGAGGATATCCGCTACATCAGGGAGGAGGCAATAAGAACAGGGCAGGAGATAAAATCAGTTATTGAGGGCCACACCATACACTTCGATGGTTATTTTGATCAGGCAAGAGATAAGAGAAATACACGGTTCCTTGTACCTGAGGGTGTTGATCTAGGCCCTATTATGAATTCTATGGATAAGGACCGGGGAATCGAAGAGGTCCGGGATATCCTGAGGAACTCCATGGAGGATCACACCATGTATATATTGTTCTTCAATCTGGGTCCTGTGAATTCCGAGTTCACTATCCCTGCGGTGCAGATCACAGACTCCAGCTATGTAGCACACAGCGAGCATCTCCTGTACAGGTCTGGCTATGATGCGTTCAGGGAATTAGGTTCTTCAGAGCGCTTCTTCAGATTCGTTCACAGTGAGGCGAATCTGGATATCGAAAAAAGAAGGATATACATCGACACCGGCGACGCCATTACGTACAGCGTAAATACCCAGTACGGCGGCAATACCATCGGACTCAAAAAACTGGCGCTGAGGCTGGCGATAAACCTGGCATCAGAGGAGGGCTGGCTGGCAGAGCATATGTTTATTATGGGTGTTAACGGTATAAACGATAGAGTAACATACTTCGCTGGAGCATTTCCATCTGCCTGCGGGAAGACAACCACCTCCATGCTTGAGGGGGAGATGATCATAGGGGATGATCTCGCCTACCTCAGGAAGAAAGACGATGAAGTAAGGGTAGTTAACCCTGAGAAGGGGATATTCGGGATAATAAAAGGCATAAACTCCGAGGAAGAACCCCTCATATGGAAGACACTCCATAATCCCGGGGAGATTATATTCTCAAACGTGCTTGTTGTGGAGGGAGAGGATGTGTACTGGACGGGAAAGGTCGGGGAAATGCCGGCTGCGGGATTCAACCACTCAGGGGAGTGGGTTCCGGGTAAAATAGATAATAACGGAAACGAGATACCCCCCTCACACGGAAACGCCCGCTTTACATTTGACATGAAGCTTTTAGGGAACAGGGATCCTATGATGGATGATCCTTTGGGGGTTCCCGTAAGCGGGATAATATACGGGGGGAGGGATTCTGACACATCGGTTCCGGTTGAGGAGTCATTCAACTGGACGCATGGGATGATAACAAAAGGGGCGTCTATTGAATCAGAAACAACTTCCGCCACCTTAGGGGAGGAGGGCATCAGGAAATTTAATCCCATGTCTAACCTGGATTTCATATCCGTTTCCATAGGGCAGTACATAAGGAACAATCTGGATTTCGGAAATTCCCTTAAGAATCCGCCTATAATATTTTCCGTGAACTATTTTCTGAGGGACGGGGAGGGTAATTTCATGAATCATAAATCCGATAAGAGGGTCTGGCTTAAGTGGATGGAGATGCGCTCTCATAAGGAGGTGGGTGCAGTGGAAACACCCACAGGGTTCATACCGGATCATAGGGATCTGAGGAGATTGTTCTGGGATGTTTTGCGCAGGGATTACTCCAGGGAGGAATACATCAAGCAGTTCACGATACGGGTCCCTGAGAATCTATCTAAGATTAAGAGGATAGTTAACATCTATAAAAGCAAGATTCCTGACACGCCGGAGATACTGTTTGAGGTGCTGGAAAGTCAAAGGCAGAGGTTAATGGAGGCGGGAGAGAAACACGGGAACTACATACGCCCTGATAGACTGGATTAAATAACATGGAAATTGAGGCCTGTTCTTATGGAACGATACCTATAGCTGAGTTCGCAGACGGTAAGGGAGCGTCTTTTGCCGTGGATCTGAAAGCTAAAGCCACAGCGAGGCTTTTAGGGGATGAGAAAACCGTGGTCAGTGATAACGTGGTGGCGGAGAAGATCGCAGAGGAGGTCATAGGTTTCTTTGGATATGAATATGGTGTTGAGTTGAAGGTGGAGTGTGGGATTCCATCTGCTGTCGGGTTGGGGGATTCTGAGGCGATTTCTGCTGCAGTAGTGCTTGCTGTGGCCGGGGCATTAGCTAAGAAACATGGGGCGATACATGAGCTTAGGATTGACAAGTATCTAACAGAGCAGTTTTTGATCATAGATGAGAGGATCGTGGATAAAAAGGATCTCATAGATCTCTGTGTGGATTCCGGGATGCGGTTTGACAGGACTTTTGCAGGCTTCTATAGCGGTTTTGTTATTGCAGATAATAGAAAGAAACAGGTGTTGAGGCGGGGGGAGATGGAAGCCCTGCATACAGTTGTCCTACTACCCAAGAAGATAGAGGAGATTAATATCAGTGAGCTGGGATTGCTCAGGAGTGAACTTGGGGTCGTATGGAATGAGGTGTTAGGTGGGAACCTGTATACTGCGATGAAATTAAATTCTCTTTTATATGATGGCGGGGTTGTTAAGCGGATGCTTGGTGCGGGGGCATTAACTGTCTCCAGGTCCATGGAGGGTTCGGTGGCGGCTTTGGTGAGGGATGAGGGCAGAATTGGGGATGTAGTGGATTCAGTGAAGCATGATGGTAGGGTTTTAACCGGTAGAGTGGTGAATGAGGAGGCACGGATTTCGGTGAAGCCGAAGAGGGTGGTAAAAATCAGGGAATTCCTGGAGTTAAAGGGAGATCAGGAATTCCACTGGCTTTAGCTTGAATAAATAATCTATTCACCCTATTTTTTCAGGGAAGAATGATAACACTATGTTATCATAGCCCCTCATGATACTCTCAAAACCCTTTATGGGGTTTGGCGCCTTAAAAACCGCCTATGCGGTTTTGCGGGACGCTATGCTATCATCAGGGTTTTCCCGTTGTTTTTGTTATATGGAGTTCGCGTTAAAATATTGGAAAACCAGAGCAGGGGGGCATGAAACCCGTGAAACCAGTCCACCACTTTTTCCAGGCAGGATATACCTAACCTCTGGGAACCTGAAAACCCCTTCCAGGACATAAGGCGCACCAGAACAACCCGATGGCTTACAGGAACAAAGAATCGAGGGAGAAGTTGCACTGTGTGATTTGTCCCTATTTCTTCCAATCGAATCTGACTTTTTTCTTGTATTTCTTGGAGAGAGTCTTTCTTAGGTCTTCACGGTCATGGCAGACAAGTGTAGTTCTTGAATATCCAGCATTACCTCCCAAACCTAAAGCACTAATCCCGCCAGATTTACCTTCTGTGCCAATCACACAGAATCCCTGTTGTTCCTTTCCACAATCAAATTCATATCCATTTTTCGTTTTTTTGATTGTGCAGGTCAGTATTTCTTTATCCATTTTTTTTGCCTCCGTTTATTGAATATATCTTTAAACTCTTGAGTTAGTCCGCATGCTTGATATGTTCTACCCTCGATCTCAACTGATTTACAGGCCACTATCCCTATACTTGAAGAGGCATCTAATAATTTGTGAACTGTTCTTACGTCTGATCCTATCTCTTGCGCTATCCTGTTAGGAGAACATTCTTTTTTGCTGAGCAGCTTCAGCATATCCGGTAATTTATCAACTGAACTTTTCATTTTACCATATATCATGTTAATATAACATATTACATGTTTTAATCTATAAAAAAGTAACAGGTTTTCTATAGAGAATAGAACCACGACTAGACAAGAAGTAAATATACATTTTGTGAAAGTATTTCATCGGGCTCTGTTTCTTGTTCTGGGCGTTTTCGCTGTAGTTGGCTGTACCCTCAACAGCGGTTCAGCTCTGATTTAACTTCAAAGCGTTTCTCTCAATCTGTTTTTGATTCTGGATTTAGTTCATCCTCTGTTTTATTGGATGCTATATGATATCAGATCAAAGCTCGGCCATCCAGAATAAAAAGGATGATATGCTTTGTTCTAAGTCTTACTGTCATTCTTTATTAGCTGTTATGGGCTTCAATAAAACTCCAGAAAACACCGTCAGTTTTGTGGTTAATTCCTGCCTAATTCAGGGTTTCATTAATCCTCTGTTTTTGATTCGGGGCTTAAGGAACTCATCATAGAACGCATTTTTCTGTGAAAAACTAATCCAAAATCTAAAAAAATTCTGGCGTCTTCATCTTCAAGGCGGATTTTTGTTGCCTCCTATTTCGCCAACCCCGCCATAGAATGTTAATGATGCCATGCTATTTTTTCAGTCCTTCATAGTAGACTTTCCCAAGTCCTGAGAGTTTTATGAGAAGCGTTCTTTTCTCTCTTTTTGTTTCTACAAATTTCTTTTGTCGCAAGTATTTTAAGTGGAAACTAATCTTTGATTTAAGGGATTTGTAACCCGCCTTTGATTTCTTACTAAGCTCTTTAGCTAAATCATCTAATGACTTCCATTCCGAAGTATTAAGTAAACCCAGAACACTTAATTTTTCGGGGGATATTTCCTCGATAGGCATTAATGAAATATCCTTAACCGCTCTAACCCCTTCAAGTTTTCCATCTTTGTAGGATGGGAGACCTATTATCACTTTCGAGTTTGTTATTGATGCAGCTATGTACCCTGCGATGTCTACAGTCCTTAGGGAACCTGATAGGTTCACGATGACGTCCTTATCGGTTCTCTCCCTTTTTATTTTCAATACGATATCGTATGCTGCAGATAAAACGTCGTCAAGATCTACATATATTCGTTCGCAGGGGATGATACCCAGTCCCTTTTCAACGTCGTCTGCAACATCTCTAGCTTTCTTCTCGCTCTCTTCATAGTCTTTTTTCCCTAGGACAAACACGACTTTGCTTATGGGATATTCCTCTAAGGATTTTGCGATTGCTTGTTTAATACTATCTAGTAGAGTGGCAGTGGTATGACCTACTGGTACTATGTGAACAACTCCAGACATAGTTGTTATATGAGCAACAATATTTAAATATAGGCTGGTTTTATAGTAAAATATTGTATTGTACAAGATTAGACTATTTATAAGGATTAGAGTCTTATATTCTACTTAAAGCGAGTAGACAGATGAAAGATACAAATAAAAAAATGAGTAAATGCCAGAGGAAGGCATTAATACCTGTTGTGAAATTGAGCGAACCCATGACACACAGGCCATGGGAATTTATAGATGCTCCAGTCATCGCTGTCAAGATGCAAGATCTCATTGTTCCAAGCGGATTGCATTTCAATAAACTCTATTACGAGATAGTGGATACAGGCGACATCCATAATTATCTTGGCTACAGTGGCGACATTCTCTTGTCAATGATTATGGATGATAAGAGAATATTTGGTTGCACAGTCTACATGTATATAGAAGCTGTAAGAAGGCTAAACCCTGACTTCTTTACAACGATCGACGGTGAAAATTATGTGAATGATGTTGATTTGTCTGAAAAAGAACTGCAAAGAATGTTGATTGAGAGTAGCAACCTGATAAAGCAATGTCCTGAAAGTGTTCCAGTAGGACTCATAAAGGGAGCCTCATACTATCAGGTAATTGATTATACAAAGAAGCTGAATGAAATTGGCTTGACTGATTTCATTTTTCATTCCGGTGACTTCCTATGCAAAAAAGGTAAAGACTCAGTTACGACTGCGGTGAAATACGTGCGACTCGCTAAATCAATTGCGCCTAGAGTCTTTGTTTACGGCATAGGCAGTCCAAAACATATCCTTAGACTCTTCTCCGCAGACGGCTTTATAACACAAAGCCACTACGTAAATGCATTCTATGGCCAAAGGTTGATGAATGGTCGTTGGATGAAATGCAAAAACAGCAAGGATTACATTATGGAAAACCTGAAGCAAATAAAAAATTGTATAACCATTGCCGAAAGGCAACAAGGAGGGTTGTTGAATGGGTGGGTCGTATAGAGGTGAAAGGAGGGTGTCTCTTGCAGTTAACCGATATGGAGGTCCGCCAAGTTTTGGAAATAGAACCTTAAATGATTGCACCTCCGACGGAGGAACAGATACGGAGAGAAAACCAAGAGTCTTCATCAGCTTCCACATCGAAGATGAACGCAGGGTAGGCCTCCTCAGGCATCAAGCGAAAGATCCCCGCTTCAACATGGAGTTCACAGACTATTCAGTAAAGGAACCATTCGACGAGAAATGGAAGACTAACTGCACCGAAAGAATAAAGCAATCCTCCATACTCGTGGTGATGATAGGAAAAGACACTCACAAGCGAGAAGCAGTGAACTGGGAAATAATGAAGGCATATGAACTCTGCAAACCAGTGATAGGCATCAGAATTTATAAAGATGCAAACCATAAAATACCTAGGGAGATGATAGAACACAAAGCAAAGATTGTGGACTGGAGTATGGAAGAAATACAAAACCAGCTGGATAGGAACCAGTGGCAAAATAATTAAAAATGGAAAAAATAGTGGGAGGAGGAAAAATAGAATGTCAGATCCAAGAGCATTTATAAGTTTCGATTTCGATCATAACGAAAGCGAAAAAATGTTGTTTGTGGGCCAAGCCAAGAACTCAAGAACACCATTTAAAATTGAAGATTGGTCGGCGAAAATTTCAATGCCTGAAGACGAATGGAAAAAAATTGTTGAAGAGAAGATAAAACAGACCAATATGCTAATCGTTTTGGTTGGACGATTCATGGCCAGTGCCAAAGGGGTCGATAAAGAAATAAAAATGGCGAAAGATAATGATGTTCCAGTATTCGGCGTCTATGTGGGCGGAGCTAATAATTCGAGTAACCTCCCTTATGGACTACAAAGGAACCGAACAATAGAGTGGTGTTGGGAGGATATTTCCAAGGTCGTTGATCAAGTAATGAGAGAAGGTAAGAATAGATATTGAGTTTACTAAATCTTATGAGGTATCCAAATGAAAAAAGCATTAATCGTTGGAATCGATGATTACTCTGGGGTTCCATTATCAGGTTGTGTAACTGATGCAAATAGAATGTGTGACCTGCTATCAAAAAATGAAGATGGATCCCCCAATTTCGATTGTAAGAAATTAACAGCACCACACCAGTCAGTAGACAAAGCCATGCTTCATAGACACGTAAAGGATTTGTTTGTACACGAAGTAGATGTGGCACTTTTCTATTTCTCAGGCCATGGAACTGAAAAAGAGTTAGGAGGTTATCTTGTTACACAAGATACTAAGGAGTACAGTGAAGGACTATCTATGGTAGAACTTCTTAAACTTGCCAATGACTCTAAATCACATGAAGTCATCATAATATTGGACTGCTGTCACAGTGGCTCGCTGGGTAGTCTGCCGCTGGTCGAAAATGCTAGTGCAGTATTACGAGAGGGTGTATCAATCCTTGTTGCAAGCAGGTCTTCACAAGCGGCAATGGAAAGGAGTGGTGAAGGTGTTTTCACATCGCTAATATGTGATGCTTTAGAAGGCGGTGCATCAGATACTATTGGTAACGTTACTGTAGCAAGCGTATATGCCTATGTCGATCAGTTATTAGGGCCCTGGAATCAAAGACCCCTATTTAAATCCCATGTCTCGAGACTGCGATCATTAAGGAACTGTAAACCGGAGATACCTCTTCAAATTTTAAGACTTTTACCTGTTTATTTTGGAACTCCAACATCTGTCTACCCTCTTGACCCTTCTTTCGAACCTGAATCGGAATGCCCTGATCCTAAAAATACAAAAATATTTGGGAATCTTCAGAAGTATCGCGCTGCTCGACTTCTAGTACCTATCGGGGAGGAGCATATGTATTTCGCAGCTATGCATAATAAATCTTGTAAGCTCACACCGATTGGTCAGTTCTATTGGAAACTCGTAAATGAGAGACGAATATGATTGCAGGGATTACAGGTCATCAAAATCTTGATGGAGAAGAAACTATCGAATGGGTTAAAAATAAAATAATCAAAAACATTGATGATTACACGATAACTAAAGGATGCACTTCACTTGCGATTGGAGCAGATCAATTATATGCTGAGGTATTACTTCTGAAGAAAATTCCATATGTTGCTATTATTCCTTGCAAGCAATATGAAAAAACCTTTCAAGAAGAAAGACATTTAAAAAACTATAGAATGCTAGTTAAAGAAGCATGTGAAATAGTTGAACTGGACTATGGCAAACCTAGCGAGGCCGCATTTTACGATGCAGGAAAACGAGTTGTTGATATCTCCGACCTTATTATTGCGATTTGGAATGGAAAGAAGGCGAAAGGTCTTGGTGGCACAGGGGATATTGTTACATACGCTATTTCAAAGAAAAGACCAATAGTCCATATTAATCCGTTTACCCGCGTCATTACAAAAACTTAGTTAAACAATATAGAGGGATTATAATGGCTAAAAAAAGAGTATTCATCAGTTTCGATTATGATGATGTTCGATATAGGGATTTTTTAATAGGTCAGGCAAAAAATCCTAACAGTCCAATGGAAATAGAAGACTGGTCTTTAAGAGAACCTTTTGATGAAAAATGGAAAACGCAATGCAGAGAAAGAATAAAAAAAGTAGATGTTGTGCTACAACTAGTAGGGAAAAACACTCACAAGGCAAAAGGAGCCGTCTGGGAAGTTAAGTGTGCAAAAGAAGAAGGGATACCAGTATTTGGAGTGTATATAGATAAGAATGATAAGGGGAAGATACCTGAATCCCTCAGCGGATCTCGCGTAATAAACTGGTCATGGGATGGCATTGCTAACATGGTTAAAAGATTATGTCCTTCCAAAAAAAGCAGACCACATCTAATACCTTCAATACCACTTTCGATTCCTCGTTTTCATTATCCTTCAAAAACAAGAAGTAGAGGATATGGTTCAATTCAGGTTAGAAAACATCGTAGGAGAACACGATATGGAACGACCACTGTTAAATCTCATAAAAGAAGACGCCCTAGACGAAGACATTAGTAATACTTGCTTCTTCTCTTAAACCTTTCTTTTAGAGGCTATAGCCAAAAGCCATTACAAAACCCTAGCCCTTTTTATACATGTGTGTCCTCTGGTTGTACGTGGTATAAATGGGGAAGTTTGCGCCCAGTAACCGGCAGAATGAGTTAAGGGTTGAGAAGCTTTATTTACTGGCGGATCTGGCTGAAAGGCTTGATTCTGGGATTCTGAGCTTAGAGGACTATGTTGGCTTGTTTTGGCAGTTTAGTCCAGAGAGGGCAAAGCATACCCCGATCTTTTTGGAGGATTTGATCAGGGCCAGGCGTGAAGGCCGCCCGTACACGCAGAATGATTTCGCCGAATTCAAGAAAATATGTAAAAGCGGCAACAACCGCAATATCATACTGCAAAAGCTAGAGCATCTGGGCGTTATTGAAAAAAAGAAAAAAAACCCACCAAGAATACGAGATTATCCTCAGCGACAAGTGGATTGACCGCCTAGAATATTTAATACGAAACTGGGTGATGTTTACAAGATGAACCGACGATCAAACGATACATTGTATTTCACGGACGAATTAATCCTGAAAGTCCTGGAAAGAAGGCCGTTGAGGGTCTGGGATTTCACCAACATGTTCTTTCCCAGAGAAACAAACCAGAAACAGTTCGAGTGCGCCCACAAATTTCTTAAGGAGTTAGAAAAGAAGGGAGTTATGAGCAACTCAGAGGTTAGGGCGTTGTTTGATTCACAGAAGGAACAGATTCTGTTGATGAGCCATGTGCTGCCGAAGCTGCAGAAATTCGGTTTCATAGAATCGAACTCCAACACAAACGCGAAAAAATACAAGCTCAGGTTCGGGAGAAACCTGATGTTCATGCTCCGAGGGAAGATATAGCTGAAGGAGACGGAGTAGCTTACTTACTCTGATGTTCTATAATAGTGAGAAGTAAAAATAAACCTACCTGCTCTTAAGGGCTGAGTATCCTGTGATCTAAGATGAATGCTGGAAAATGGATTGAGGGCATCGATTCACAAGAAAAAACCTTAGATAATCTAAAAATGTCCTTTTGTACTATACTTGCCCGTTTATCTGTCAATGATATCACATTCAAGGCAACACCTCGATTATGGTTAGCGACGCTTGTGGAATTATACGCTCATGAAAATATCGAAAGGGGATACAGGCCCTCTATTGCTGTACGCAAAGAGAATGATGTTGCCTTTTTTTATGAGATACTAGGCGATGTAGTAAAAGAAATAAACGATAACACTAAAATCGAGAAATTTATCCAAGCCCTTTGTTTACATGAACTTATACATATCGTCCTCGATCACGGAGTAGATACTGAGGAGGAGAGACAAATAGCTGAAGAAGAAGTTTACAGTTGGATGGCCGGATATGCACCAGAATATCTTAGGGTTTGGGTAAATTATATGATTCCTACCGAAAAAATCTGCGAAACCCACAAGAAGAAATAGCTCAGCACCTGTTTTAGAAACACAATGTTAG